>CAZAXU010000095.1:0-1577 GCA_964489245.1 uncultured Flavobacteriaceae bacterium | reverse complement strand
TAGAACTGCGTTTAGCAGGTCGTTAGCAAGCATAAAAAAATTAAGAATGAATACATTAATTTCTCTGAGAAAAATAATTTAATTCACCCGACAAGTTCAAGAAAAGGAAATAAATCACCCACAGGAACGCTCGAACACGTATTTGCAATTAAAGAAGATAATAAAGGAAATATTTGGTTTGGTGATAGAGATACCGGAGCTTGGATGTTCGACGGAAAGACTATGACAAACTATATCGTTGATGAAAAACTTAAGACACAAATGATTTGGGATATTTACCAAGACAATAATGGATATTTACTGTTTGCAATGGGAAATGGTGGAGTTTATCAATTCAACGGAAAATCATTTGATAAGAAATATTAACAAAGAAATACGAACGCAGAACAATTTATAACCGTCAAACTATCTAAAAAAAAACACTTCTTTCCACCAATAAATTTTTAATCTAATTTATGATTCCGCACATGCAAAATCATTTGATGTGACAAAAAAAAGTTCGTAAGTTGAAAGTTGAGTTGAGTATAACGAAACAAAATCCCGAATCGTTTCAGGCTCGGAATTTCGAGATATACTCCTACTCTTCTCAAGTTTCTAAACGTCAGAATGCATGCATGTCGCCACCGAAAAAATGCTTATATTTGTCTTAGAAACGATTTCAATAAATACACTTTTAGAAAATTGAAAAACCGGCAACCAATGAAACATAAATCAGGATTCGTAAATATCATCGGGAACCCTAACGTAGGAAAATCGACTTTTCTTAATGCTGTTGTGGGAGAACCACTCGCCATCACTACACCCAAAGCACAAACCACCAGACACCGAATTCTGGGCATTGTAAATGCCAATCAGTATCAGATTATTTTTTCAGATACTCCGGGCATTATCAAACCTGCCCACCAATTGCACGAATCCATGATGAATTTTGTCAAAGAATCTTTTGATGATGCCGATATCCTACTCTACATGATTGAAACCGGTGAAAAAAATCTAAAAGACGAAAAACTTTTTGAAAAAATTGTTCATGCTCAAATTCCCGTATTATTGCTTATCAACAAAATTGATGTCAGCCGGCAAGAACAACTCGACGAAATGGTGAACTTTTGGAAAGAAAAAATTCCCAATGCAGAAATCTATCCGATATCTGCCCTGCATGGCTTCGGAATAGATCAAGTGCTTCACCGAATCATAGAACTATTACCGGAATCTCCTCCTTATTTTGGAAAAGACCAACTCACAGACAAAACCGAACGCTTTATTGTCAATGAAAAAATTCGTGAAAAAATCTTGAAGCACTACAAAAAAGAAATTCCCTATGCCGTTGAAGTGGATACGGAAGAATTTAAAGAAGAAAAACACCTGATTAAAATCCGGTCTATTATCAACGTAGAACGAGAATCTCAAAAAGGTATTATCATCGGACATAAAGGAGCAGGACTAAAACGTATCGGTAGCGAAGCCAGAAAAGATTTGGAAAGTTTTTTTAACAAAAAAATATTCTTGGAACTCTATGTCAAAGTGAACAAAGATTGGCGTAAAAAAGCCGAACAATTAAGAAAATACGGCTATCGAGA
>CAZAXU010000094.1:0-1823 GCA_964489245.1 uncultured Flavobacteriaceae bacterium | reverse complement strand
TTGGCAAATAATCCAAAAAATATTTAAATTTCTTCAATCTTATTCGTCCAAAGGACTTTTAATGCTTCTGATTTGATGCGTGGCAACTCTTGTGTAGATTTCTGTTGTTTTAGAACTACTGTGTCCCAACAATACCTGAACATAGCGTAGATCTGTTCCGTTTTCCAACAAATGCGTGGCAAAACTGTGTCGCAACATATGTGGAGTTACGTTTTTACGAATCTTTGCTTTTTTTGCCGCCCTTTTTACAATCAGCAGAACGCTTGCGGCGCTATATTGCTTTCCGCTTGGACTCTCAAAAAGGTATTCTTTCGGGCGATATTCCTTATAATAGACCTTAAGATCTTCCAATACTTTTTGACTTAACAAACTCAACCGGTCTTTTTTTCCTTTGCTTTGTCTGATATTGATTACCATTCGTTTGCTGTCGATATCCGTAAGTTTTAAATTTAACAGTTCCGTACGTCTTAATCCGGCGGAATATAACAAACTGACAATGCACCGGTGTTTGATGTTGTTGGTGTTGTCAATAATAGATACAATTTCTTCTCTGCTCAATACTTTCGGCAAAAACTCTACTTTTCTGGGGCGTTCAATTGCATAGAAACGATTAGGCATACCCTCTACAACCTCATAATAAAATTTTATGCTGTTTATCATCTGATTGAGATAAGAGTTGGATTTGCCTTTTTTAATTAATTCTTGCAAATAAGCCCTAATATCCATTTCATTGATTTCCATCAAATCTTTTTCTTGATGATGATTTATAAATTGCTCGAACATAGAGAGATATATTTCTGCCGTATTATGAGCATATTGTTTGAGTTCGAGTTTGCGCAAATAGCTCTCCGGACATTTTTTGCGATTTGCCGGATTTTTCCTGTCTCTATACCATTGCAGATTCAAGTTATCATTGTCGGCGTTTAAAGTTTTATTCTCAACAAAATAGTTGAGATTAATCCAAGCAATACCTTTAAAATCGTTAAAAATTCGATCTAAATTCTCCTTGTTGTTTTCTATATAAGCCATGGAAAAGGCATCACTCCATTTGATATTGGGCAGGTTCTTCACAACAATATTTAATATTTTATCGGGATAGAATTTTAATCCGATTTTTTTTTTGCCGTCAATCAAAAGATGCTTTAGCGTGACACTTTTTTTAAAACTTTCTTTCATAACAAAGCAAATATAAGGCAAAAAGAAATAGAGAAAATAAGTCAAAATGAATTTAGTCGAAAACAAATGTTTTTAACCGTTAAAAACGAATAAACCATAATTCAAACAAAATCAGTATATTTGTATCCTTATGAAATGCAAAATTTGTCAAAAACCACTAACCGGAAGAAGCGATAAAATATTTTGTTCCGTACGCTGTAAAAATTATTATCACGTCAACCTGAGAAAGGCAACCGATCGGGCAGTAGAGCCTATCAATAAAATTTTGCACCGCAACAGAAGTATTCTATTGGAGATTATGGGCAAGCGCAAAACGCAAAAGAAAGTTGTCAGACAAGTTTTGGATAAAAAAAAATTCAATTATAAATATCACACCCATATCAATAAAAACAAGCAAAACAAAACTTATTATTATGTCTATGACTTTGCTTGGATGGAATTTTCTGATGATCAAATTTTGATTGTCAGAAGAAGAACTTAGTTGCCGGCATGGCTGCTCACCTGAGTTTTGTAATAGGACACCACCGATTATTTGTTAATCTTGAATCTCCTTATTCTCTTAATTTTACTCTGCTCAACTTTACGAACTTTCAACTTTACGAACTTTCAACTCTACGAACTTTCAACTTTACGAACTTTCAACTTTA
>CAZAXU010000093.1:0-1951 GCA_964489245.1 uncultured Flavobacteriaceae bacterium | reverse complement strand
AATACGAAAGCAAATTAAATGATAATGACGAGCAACTTTCAGAAGATGAAAAAAATAAATAGAAAATCCAGAAAAAAACTGGGGTTTAATAAACCTATTAAATTATTTTATAACCTTGTAGGTTACGATTCTGTGTTTGCTAGTTGAATCTACCTCACAAAAAAAACATTCAATAATGCTTGCCAAATAAAAAACTAATCGTAAATTTGCGATTGAAATGAAACGAAGTATTAAAAATATTGAATACGAACAAAACTCAATTGATATTGCAATGTTTGCCAAAGCATTGGGACACCCCACTCGAATAGAAATTTTGAAGCACTTAGATAGTCAATCTTGTTGCTTTACGGGTGATTTGGTTGATATTTTTCCTATTGCCCAATCCACTATATCTCAACATCTTAAAGAATTAAAAAAAGCAGGTTTAATTCAAGGTGAACTAAAACCGCCAAAAATTAAATATTGCCTGAATCGAGAAAATTGGGAAAAAGCAAGAGTATTATTTAATGAATTTTTAAAATAATTTTTTTATAATCATTATCGTTTATTTGCGATAAACAAATCAAGGTAATATGAGTAAAACAGTAAAGATTTTAGGAACAGGTTGCCCAAAATGTAAAAAAACAACATCTGTTGTAACCGATGTTGTGAAAGAAAATAATTTCGATGTAATCATTGAAAAAGTTGAAGATATTATGGATATCATGAAATATAATATAATGTCAACCCCCGCAATAGTTGTTAATGAAAAAGTAGTCATAAAAGGACGTGTTCCTTCCAAATCTGAAGTTTTTGAAATCTTGAAAAAATAATTTCAGACTTGAGATGAATCCAAAAAATTATGAATGTCGGCACAAGCAATCGATATCGAGAATAGAATCCTAAAAAAGTTTGTTGTTCGGAAGATATTGATGAGTTGCCCCTTCAAAATCAAAAATCTGTTCTTATAGCTGCGAAACTATTTATCAATGTTTGATTGGATACAAAATATTGCAGATTACATAGTCTTTAACCTATTGGGTATGCATGTCGGGAAGCACCCGGCTGAAGCTTTAAATTTTTTTATTTATGATACAACAAAAATATTCATTTTACTTTTTGTGATTATTTTCTTAATGGGTATAGTTAATAGTTATTTTCCAATTGATAAAGTCAGAAATTTTTTGTCAAGAAACAAACTCTATGGTTTTGAATATCTTATGGCGAGTCTTTTTGGTGTTGTAACCCCGTTTTGTTCTTGTTCGTCTATTCCTTTATTCATCGGTTTTGTAAAAGGTCGAATTCCTCTTGGCGTTACGTTTGCCTTTCTGGTTACTTCTCCTTTGGTAAATGAGGTTGCAATAGGTTTATTTATTGGTTTATTCGGAATCAAAATAACGACTATTTATGTAATGAGTGGCATTATTTTAGGAATGACTTCGGGGATAATTTTACAAAAAATGGAATTAGAACATCTTCTGACCCCTTGGGTGAAAGAAATTTTAGTCAATGCGGAGAAAGAAGAAGAAAAATTCACCTCAGAAAAACAGAGATTTTCTCAACGTTTGCCTATCATTTGGAATGAAGTTTTAAAAATATTAAGAGATATTTTTCCTTATGTAGTGATAGGCATTGCTGTTGGTGGTTTAATGCATGGTTATATTCCCGATGGATTCTTTGAACAGTATATGAGAAAAGATAATTTATTGGCTGTGCCCGTTTCAACACTTCTTGCTGTTCCAATGTATTCAAATGCATCCGGAATTCTTCCTGTTGTTCAAGTGCTTGTTGCAAAAGGAGTTCCTTTGGGAACCGCAATTGCATTTATGATGGGGGTAGTTGGCTTATCATTTCCGGAAGCAATGCTTCTAAAAAAGGTAATGAGCTTTAAATTAATTGGGATCTTCTTTGGTGTTGTAACGCTATGTATCATCATTTCAGGATATTTATTTAATCTAATTTTATAATCTTT
>CAZAXU010000092.1:0-2127 GCA_964489245.1 uncultured Flavobacteriaceae bacterium | reverse complement strand
GGCTTCAGATGTCAAAGCAAAACTGGAAAAGGAAAACAATACAGTTTCAAATACTTCTAACGTTGTGTCGGGTGTGGCGCAAAGTTTGGGAAAACAGCAAGGAAGTTTTAGATTGACTAATGGAGAATATAATGGTAATAAGCCATCTTTTAAATATTATGAAACCGGATGGAATGGAGGCAGTAAAGCACAAATAAAAACATTTAAGGTATCAAAAGTTGGAAAAAGTCTTGGAAAAGTTGCAACAGGAGCATCTGTATTAGTTGGAGGGTATGACATATATTCGTCTTATGAAGAAGAAGGGCATTTTGGAACTCAGACTCAACAAACCACAGGTGGAGTAGTGGGTGGTCTCGCAGGTGCTTGGGCTGGTGCAGAAGCTGGTGCGGCAGCGGGAGCCGCTTGTGGTGGATGGGGTGCAATTCCCGGAGCAATTATTGGAGGAATTTTAGGAGGAATTGGAGGTGATGCTGCAGGAAAAGAAGTTGTAAAAGAAATTCAAGATTAAAAAATGAAAAAGTTAAAAAACATTTTATTAAGTTTATATTATTACGTTTGGATTTTTACTTTTAATGTTACACGGTTGTTTCTCTGGACATTTTTAATACCTGTAAATTATTATCTAAGCATATTTGTATTCAATAAAACAAAAAAAGATTATTTGAGTTGGAAAAAAAAATTCTTAAAAGCAAATTTAGGTTTCCCAGGAGGAATTATTGATTGGTTTGCTTATGGGTTATTTGTGGGGATTTTTTATTATGGCTTATTATCATTATTAATTTATTTTCATATATTCATCAAAAAAGAACTGTTTTTACTATTAGGTATTATGCTTGTAGTTTTTACTTTGATTTTTACTAAAAAAAATGAGAAGAGCTTAAAAAATAAAATAAAAAAATACTTGGATAAAAAAGGTCTTGATAATTATATGTAAATTTTATTGTGTGTATTTTTTTTTCACGGATTTCGGTTTGAGTAGTCCCGCAATATGCGGGATTGTATCGAGAATAAATAAAAAAAAACAGATAATAAAAAACATAAACTGATGAAACAATCATTATTAATCTTATCATTTTTCATACTCTATGCTGTTCAGGGGCAGAGCTCCGGTCAGAATTGGGTCAAGACAAAAGTTTATAAGCAGCCCAGACAATCTGCGGTTTCAGATCCTGCTGCAGATGTTGCGGCGGTTGATGTGAGCTATTTTGACGGTTTGGGACGCCCGATAGAGACGATAAAATATAAACAATCTGCAAGGGGCACAGACATTGTCACACATATTGAATATGATGTTTTTGGCAGGCAGGTCAAAGAATATTTGCCTGTTATCACCCCGGATGCCAGCATGGAATATCGCGGTTTGACTGAATCTGATGTGGTCAATTTTTATATGAACAGCTCCGGAATTCCTCATACAAACCATCCGTATGGCGAGACCGATTTTGAAGCGTCGCCTTTGAACAGGGTTTTGCGCAAATCCGCCCCCGGCGATATTTGGAAAATGAACAGTGGTCATGAGATCAAGTTTGACTATAAGACCAATCTTGCCAACGAAGTGAAAATGTTTGAAGTCACCACGGCATATAATTCTTCAACCAAAATATATAAACCGAGTTTGCACGACAACGGCAGCTATGGTATCGGGCAATTGTATAAAAACATTAAGGTGGACGAGAATCACAGCAAAGCTTCGGGCTATGAAACCCAAACATTCAAAGACAAGCAAGGCAAAGTGGTGCTCAAGCGTGTTTTGGATGCCGGCATGCGCCATGACACTTATTATGTCTATGACATTTATGGCAACCTGACCTATGTGATTCCGCCGCTTGCCGCCGACAAGTCTTCCATTTCAACAGATGTATTGAACAATTTGTGCTATCAGTATAAGTATGACAAGAGAAACCGTATGGTTGCCAAGAAAATTCCGGGAAAAGATTGGGAGTTTATTGTCTATGACAAGCTTGACCGGGTTCGTGCGGTGAGTGTACGCCATTCACCGTTTAGAGATATGAATGTCACGGGTTGGTTGTTCACCAAATATGACAAGCAAGACCGCCCTTTGATGCGTGTTTGGAAACAAGCTGATGTGAATGAAAATGCACGTGCCGATTTGGAAAACCAAGTTGA
>CAZAXU010000091.1:0-2246 GCA_964489245.1 uncultured Flavobacteriaceae bacterium | reverse complement strand
TGAACAGCAAAATCAATTAATCTTTGCTCTAATTCTTTTGAATTCATGTTTATTAAATTTTGTATAGAATTACATAATTTTCCCCAATCGTTAATCTTCAATCGTTAATCTTCCTGTCTTTTTCAATATCATTCAATATCTTTTCTACATTTGGTGTCGGATAATTTCCTGAAAAACAAGCATCACAAATCGATGTGTCTTCAAAAATAGTTTTTAAATCTTTCAAATCAAAATAAAATAAGGCATCTGCATCGATATATTTTCTGATTTTATCTATGTTTTTACGATTGGCAATTAGTTCGGTTTTAACCGACATATCTATTCCATACACACACGGATGCTTTACCGGTGGCGCTGCTGATACAAAATAGACTTCTTTGGCACCGGCTTTGCGTAGAATTTCAACGATTCGTTTGGATGTTGTTCCTCGTACGATGCTGTCATCTACCACCACCACTTTTTTATCGCGAATGGCTTTTTTGATGGGATTGAGTTTCTGATGGACAATATTTTCACGTTCTTTTTGTTCGGGTGCAATAAAACTTCGTCCGATATAATTGCTTTTTACCAATCCACGATGATGTGGCACTTCCAAGGCTTCCGCCAATCCGGAAGCTGCAAAATATCCGGATGACGGCACATCTATTACTACATCGGGTTTCAAATCCGCTTTCTTGATTTGTTTGGCGATGCTTTGCCCTAATCGCACTCTTTTTCCGGCAACATTATTGCCATAAAAAATGCTGTCTTCACGGGCAAAATACATATATTCAAACACACAAAAATGTTGTTTTTTCTGACATCCGATGCTTGAATGTACTTGTTGTTTATTGTCTATAAAAACAATTTCTCCGGGCTGTAAATCTCGAACAACTTTATATCCCAAATGATCGAAAGTAATATTTTCGGAAGCAAAACCGTAAACTGTTCCGTTTTCGGTTTCTTTTTTACCTAAAACCAAAGGGCGAATGCCGTTAGGATCCATAAAGGCTAATAATCCGTGATTGGCTATAATGGATATGACCGCATAAGCGCCTTGAATTTTTTGTTGTGTAGCTTTAACTGCATTGAAGATATCTTGTATATCCAATTTTTTTAAATCTTTACTTTTTAACTCTGCAGCAAAAGTATAAAGCAGTATTTCCAAGTCGTTGGTTGATGTGGGCAACACGTGATAATCTTCATAAAGCGCTTTGTTCATTTCTTTAAAATTGGTCACATTTCCATTGTGTACCATTGCAATTCCGTAGGGATAATTGGTCGTAATAGGTTGTGCGTTTCCCAATGAATTACTGCCGTGTGTGGTATAACGCACATGTCCGATACCCATATCACCTTTCAAACGTTCATAGTGTTTCTCGTTAAAGACTTCGCTGACCAAACCCTTGCCCTTTTTGATATGAAACATATCTTTAAATGTAACAATTCCGGCGCTGTCTTGCCCACGATGCTGTAGAGTGAGTAAGCCATACATCAAATCGCCTACAATTTTTTTATTTCCTGTAAATCCTATTATTCCGCACATATTGTTAATTAAAAGTTGAAAGTTTGTAAAGTTAAAAGTTTATAAAGTTCAAAAAAACTACTGTTAATATCTTTAATGTCGCTTAATGTCTAATGTTTTGCTTCATTGTAATCAATTCCAAGAGTGTTTTGGGATACAGCTTGTGCTCCACCGCCAATCCCCGCTGTTCTACTTCTTCCAAACTTTTTACTCCTGTTAAATCCACTTCTTTTTGAGCGATAATTTTTCCGGTGTCCATTCCTTCATCTACATAATGTACCGTTATTTTTGTCAATGGCAATTTATTTTCATAAGCCCATTGATAGCCGTTCAGTCCTTGATGTAAACGAGTATCTGCAGGGTGAATATTGATGATTTTTTTTGGAAACTTTCGCACAAAATCTGTCGATAAAATTCGCATATATCCTGCCAAAACGATATAATCAAAATTGTAATTTTCTAACAAGCTTAGAACTTCTTCGTTATACTGTTTCCGTGATTTTCCTTTTGCATTGATGCTTTTTATAGGAACGCCTGATTTTTTTGCTATTTGCAATCCGTGGGCATCCGGTTTATCTGAAAAAACCAAAATCACTTCGGCGATATTTTTCAGAATACCTTTTTGGGTTTCTTCAATGATGCGTTGCATATTGCTCCCGCGCCCCGATATGAATATAATGAGTTTAGAGTTCATAAAGTTGAAAGTTCATAAAGTTGAAAGTTTGTAAAGTTCATAAAGTTG
>CAZAXU010000090.1:0-2306 GCA_964489245.1 uncultured Flavobacteriaceae bacterium | reverse complement strand
AGTGATTTGTTATGTGTTTTTTTCATTTTTTAATCTCTTTATATCTTCTTCGATTTCTTTTAAACTTTGTTCATAAACAATTTTATTTTGTTCCTCTTTATATTTTTCAAATTCCCGATTTGATTTTTTAATAGCCATTTGATGGCTTATTTTACCGGCATGAGTTAGTAATTCTCTACCATTCATCTGTAGAATATTATCTAAGCGGGAAATCCAGTCTTTCATATACATTGGAGTATGCTGCTGTGCCATAGTTTCGGCAAAGGCAAGATATTGCTCTACCAACAATCCAAGCAGTTTAATTTCCTCTTCGTTTAAATAGTTTTTAGCAATACTAACATCATTTTTTTTGATGTTTACATTTTTATCGTATGACTGCATTCCTAATAGTGGCAAAGAAGCATCTACCCTGCGATAAACAAGTTCTGCAGCTGTTTGAGTGCTGATCGCCCAAAGCAGTTTGTTTTGTACAACTTTAAAAAACTCAATCGTTTTTTCATCCTTTGGATCATAGTCAATACTAGTTGCATAAATGTCTTTGATTTTTTGATAGAAAAACCTTTCGGAAAGACGTATTTCCCGAAGCCGTTCCTGCAGTTCATTAAAATAATTCATAGAATTTCCGGTTTTAAACCGGTCATCATTTAAGGTAAAACCTTTAATGATGTATTCTTTTAGCCTTTTTGTTGCCCAGATACGGAATTGAGTGGCAACATTAGATTTAATTCTATATCCCACGGATATTATTACATCCAGATTGTAAAATTTTTGTTTACGGCTTACTTCACGATTCCCCTCTTTTTGAACTTGTAAGAAATCCTTACAAGTTGCTTTCATGTCTAATTCTCCCTCATCATAGATTTTCTTTAGGTGCATAGTAATATTCTGAGGTTTTACCCTAAAGAGCTCTGCCATCAATTTTTGTGTCAACCAAACGGTTTCATCCTCCAAACGGACATCAATTTTTATATTTCCAGCAGAGGTTTGATAAATTACTATTTCGCTATTTGATTTCATTAATTGTTATTCTCTTGCCTTCCAAAGCACATATTTCTTCACTATTACATTGCTATGCATATCATTATTATATTTTCATAGTCATACGGGAATGTCAATTTTTCAGCCTGCCCGGCTATTCTTTTTGTCTAACAAAATGCACTACCGTACACCACCAACCCCGTTTAAAAACTATTTGATATTTTATCCATTCTCTTCATAATAATACGAATAATCAATCCCTTTCATAAATGTTTCGCGGTCATTTATTTTGTCAGTTAAAGCATTTTTCAACAAGGTTTTTAAAGCTTTACTGTTTGTCGGGCTTTGTTTCATTGTGTTCATATAATCTCTTTTGCTTATTTTACTCCAATCAACACATTTTCCTAAGCGTTTTTTTAATATCAAATCCAACCATATTCGCGTGCTTCTGCCGTTACCTTCCATAAACGGGTGTGCAATATTCATTTCTACATATTTATCTATAATATTGTCAAATGTAGTTTCTGGCATTGTTTCTATTTGTTTTAATGTTTTGCCCAAAAAGCGTGATACGGCAAATTGAAAATCACCTTTTAAAATATTTTTTTGTCTAATTTGCCCTGCGAAATCATACAAGCCGCCAAACAAATAAGCGTGAATTTGTTGCAGCCCTTTAGTTGTTCCAACCTCAATACTATCAATAAATGAACTTTCAAACAAAGCATATGCTTTTGTTTTACTTTTTCCGTCTATACTATCTCTACTGTAAGTGAACCATTCTATAAACCGATTGGCTTTTTTGCCTGGAAATTCCTTACCCAATGCAATAATTCCATTGTAATCCAACATATCGGATAAATGCTTTTTCCCATCCGGAGCAAGAATTTTCAACTGGGTAGTAGCACTAACCACCTGGCTGTTTTCTTTCTTTAATTTGGCTTTAAGATATTTCCAATAATTGCGGGTTTTAGCATAATCGTCTTGATCAGTCAGCACTGCAACAATATCCAATACCGAAAACCACCACTTTGAGTTTTTTTCGTCCCAAATTGCACGCACTTCCCTGTCGTCAAAAAAACGTATGGATATTTTTTCTTTACTCATATTCTTACTTTACCATTCATTAACTTCCCTACTAAAAAAATCATCTACTGGATTTTTAATCTTATCGATTGCCCTCTTCTTCAATTTATTACCCTTTTTACACAACCATACATATCATTATTATATTTTCATAGTCACACCGGAATGTCAATTTTTCAGCCTGCCCGTCTATTCTTTTTGTCTAACAAAATGCACTACTGTACAGCACCGACCCCGTTTATACC
>CAZAXU010000089.1:0-2465 GCA_964489245.1 uncultured Flavobacteriaceae bacterium | reverse complement strand
TTTTTTCTATTTCATTAATTATCTCGTTATACAGGGATAAAAAAATATAAAAAGAGACATTTGCTTCAAGCTTATTTTCCATCAAGGCATTAAAAGCTCTCGCTCTAACGCCATGAATTTCCTCGAGCAATTTTTCTTTTGATTTGTTAGGATTATCTGATAAAATATGTTTTCGTGTTTTTAATAACGATTTATAAAGCGTTTCAATACGCATTTTTTTTCTTTGTTTTACAGATTGTCTTAAAGAAGCAAAAGCACCGGCAAGTATTGCCAGAATAGAAGCAAATGGCCAGATTATTGACGCATAACGAGTCCATATAGATGGCTCATTTCTATTTAAATAATCTATAGCTCCTTTGTGCAGAGGAAACGAAAACAGAACTTTTTCATACCTTGGATTAAAAAGGCTGTAAATATTGTCATTTTGGGTAAGCTGTGCCTTGTTCTCAATTAAAGTTTTCAATATATCATGTACAACTGTTTTGTCAAAGTCTTTTCGTGCAACAAGAATATCATAGATTGCTATTGTGAGAATAGGTTTTTTTGGAACACCTTTGTAGAGTGATTTTGGAATAATGAAAGGAGATAGTTTGGGGTAATTCATTTTTAATCCATCTACAGTTGAACCTTTGCCGAGTTTATTAATATTGTCAAGAGTGATGAGTTCGGCATCGTGATTAATTAATTTTTTCACTAGGGGATTGTGAGGGTGAGTTAGTCCGATAAAAATAAATGATGAATCCCTCCATTTATCTAAATCTATTTTATGTGCAGAAAAAGTCCTCAAATACTTTCGATTAACACCAAAATTATCAAACAATGTATTAAAAAATATACTATCTAGACGGGATAAGTCTTCAAATACTAATTTGTTATTTTCAAATAAATCAGCAATATCAACATCATTTGTATTGGAGATATTTGAGCTTAGAATAACTAATATTCTAGGTAGTAGAGGAGTTATTGTTCTCAAGTTGGCATACTCATAACATCCTTGTGTATTATCAGGTATAATTGCCAAATCAATATTTTTATCCAATAACTCTTGTAAAGCAATATCTTCAGATAGGGAATATTTAATATCTAGATCGATATTTGAATATTCACTAAGAATTTTTGCAATGGTTGAGTCGGAAACTTTTGCTGACCCTAATTCTGTGACTTTTAATAGATCAAATTTTTTTCTTGAATGTTTTTTACATGATGAATTTAAAAATAGAATTATTAAAAATAGAAAGTGAAAAGTAAATTTCATGATGATTAGTTTATTTGGTAGATTCAATTAGCAAATTCAAAGTTATGACTTATAAAGTTATAAAATAATTCAATGAGTTTATTAAATCCCGTTTTTTTTAGACTCATCTATTTATTTTTTTTGTATTTCTTTGATTAAATATGCTTTATTTCTCTGCAAATGCAATAATATGTCCGTCAGGGTCAGAGATATATCCCACTTTGTCTCCCCAATCTCGATTTTGCAAACGACTGATTTCAACTCCTCCCAAGCTTAGCGCTCTTTGCATATATTCAGATGCATTGACAAGCTTGAGGTATAATTCGCATCGGGGAATGCCGTTTCCTGTTTTTGGATGAGGCATTTTGTTTGAAATGATTTTTGCAATTCCGTTTTCGGGCATTAGACCCAATTTTATATTGGCTGCCAGTTTGAATTCTGTCATTCCGGGCACATCCAAAACGGGTTCAATTTGCAAAAGCTTTGCATAGAAAATTTTGCTTTCGGTTTGATTTTTTACATAGATAATGAATTCAATTTCGTTCATAAATTATGTTATAGGTTTTAGATGATTGTGTTTTTTATCTTTTTAGAAATTCATTGTCAACCCGATTCCGTATCTGTTTGAGATGATTTTGAATTCAGGCTTGAACCGATAAGATGTTTGTTCCAGTTCGGCGTTATAGATTTCAACAGCTTTCTTCATCTTTTTATTAGCGCCTGAAGAAACGGGGATTGCAATGATAATTAGACCGGCACCGATTCCTGCAACTGTCCAATTGGCTTTTCCTCCACCGATTGCCGCACCTAGAGGAAGCCCAACCATAAAGCCTCCGGCGCCGCCCAAGAGTTGTGATATGACAAGGTTTGATTTGGCACTGCGTGCCAATTTATAGGCTACTTCATTACTTTTTAAGGCAGAAACAACATCTGCCATTTTCAGCATTTTGCCGTTTTGGGTAAATTTATAGCCTCCAAAAACTTTTTTTGCTGTAATGGTTTGTGAATTGCTGTTGACAAAACCAAAGAAAATAATTGACAATGTTAAGATGATTTTTTTCATGTGATTTTAGTTTTTTTATCGTTTAAAGTTAATATTTTTTTTCAACTTAAACAATGGTCTGAATTTGTAGGGGTGTTATATATAAAATAAAAAACAAAAAATATTACCTTTGAAAAAAGTTTAGTGCCTAAGGGATGGCTTTACATAGGAGCTTGTGTTAGCTGGCGT
>CAZAXU010000088.1:0-2493 GCA_964489245.1 uncultured Flavobacteriaceae bacterium | reverse complement strand
CCTCGCTTATTTCATAACGGCGAACTTACCGATTTTTTCTTTTCCGGTAATTTCTGATTTAATGTGATATATATATACACCTGCAGCGATCTCAAGATTTTCATAAGTCAAAAGATCCCAATAAATTTTTCCGTCAGCCGGTTCATTGTTTACTTTGATTTCGTCGATATATATTCCGCTGGCAGTAAAAATTTTAATAGTGCATTTTGCAGGAATGTGTGTAAACATAATTTTTCGTCTTTGATTTAATCCCGAATTACTTACAGCCGTTTCCATGGAATTGGTAGCAATGTATGGATTTGGTACTACTTTGATAAGTTTCATATCCTGATCTATTTTTTGCGGGGTTTCAGTAATAGCGGGTTCAATGGTGAATAAAATAGAGTCTCTTTCGGTGAAAGGTCGTTTAAAATCTATATGGTATATATCTCCGGCAGCAGGTAAATCGGATTCACTTGAGAGTTTATCAAATTTCATGGTAAAAATAGTGCTGGTCCATTTGTGTATAAATTTTTTGTCCGCATAATATCCAACAATGATTTCATCTTCCAAGAGGTCAAATTTGGAGTTGTCATTTGTATCGAAAACCACCATATCCAAGGTGTCGTTATAAGTTCTATTGACAACATAGAAAGGGAATTTTTGTTTTCCCAAAAATTCATGTCCTTCTAAATATACCCCATCTCCACCTTGGACAAATTGCGGAGTAAAAATTTTGCTGAATTTGGAAGTATATTCACTTTCTCCTGTGGTAAAGATGATGTCATATTGCCATGGGTAGTAAAGTCCTTCTATCATATAGGTGGAAAATCCTGAAGGTGTTTTTGGATTTGGCACTGTAATAAATTCGCTGTCAGCATTGACTTTTATAGTAATGGGAGTATCACCTTTTAACCATCCTGTTTTGGAACTGTCTAATTTCGGCTCAATGCATAGGCTGTCAAAATAGACACGAATTCCGTCGAAGGCATCAGAGATAACATTATTTTGTTTTAACCGCTTGTACTCTACAGTAGAAGAGAAGTTTGATTTTCTTTTTTTATCTTTTTCATAGTTGGCAAACCTATCAGTATTTTTATATGATTCTGCATATGCCAGTTTATTATTGTCGCTGATATCATATATACGAAAACCTGTAACAGCATATTTTTTTTCACATTTCGGTCTTTCGCTGGTAACGGTTGTATGAAAGACAATGGTTTCCACATCAAATTTAATTTTGTACTGATGTTTTTCTTTGAGATTTTTAGTATTTAATATTTCTATATTAAAATTACCGGTACCTTCTGTTTTTCCTGTTAAGATTTTGGGTTTTTGTTTATTGTATCCGGCAGCAAATGTTCCCGGAGTAACTATGGCAACATTTTTACCGATTTGTCTGATTGATTCATCTTCATTTAACTCTACCACTACATTGTTTTCGGCAGGATATACAGAAGCATCAATGGAACTGTATCCTGAAAGTTCTTTTGCGGAAATCCCATAATCATATGCCACAACAGCATAATAGTATGTTCGTCCGTTTTGTACATCTGTATCGACAAAATAGTGCTGTATACCAGTATCATTCCCCAAATAAAAACTTTCACCGTTTATAACCGCATAATCAGCCGCTCCTTTTCTACCGTTTTTTTTATCGCATTGAAATATTGGTCTTTTGCCTGCCGGATTTCCATACATATCAGTAAGTAACTCAGCATCGCGGAAATATTTATCAGTAGCTTTGTATATTTTATATCCTTCAAAGTCGTTGATATTATTGATCAGTGGTTCTCGAGTAAGTTTGTCTGCTACGTCATCCCAAGTTAAGGTGACTTTCCCGTCTCCTGGCTCGGCAGTCAAATGTGGCATTAGAGGTGCTTTTGCAAATCTGTAGTCGTTTTCATAGATCAGTTGAGCAATTTTTTTCTTGGCAAATAATGAAGGTGCAGAGTGTGCTTTTGAGTTAAGTCCGGCGAGAGGTTCGTAGGAACAGAGCATGGCAATGGAGATCCTTTCTGTTGCTCCTTTTGGTAGGATAAAGGGGCCTGAACCAAAATATTCGATTAAGTTGGATGGCTCTCCCATAAAAATATCCAATTCATGTTTTGCATAAAATTTATAAGTATCTTCATCAAATTTCAGTGCAGGAGGCTTTTTCCCGTGTGGGTGATGCTCCAAATGAAAAGAGGTCAAACCGATCATATCGGATTCCGAGATATCAGTGGCTGCAAAGTTTGGTTCGCAACCAATGCCTTCTACAAAATCAGGTTTGTGGTTACATTCCCCTTCATCTGGCCCTGTATAGTTCAGGTCTCCCGGGCCAACTCCATCGAGTCCCACATCATTGCCGGCAAATTCTCCCAAATCATAGATTCCATTACCATTGGCATCAATACCATCTTGCCAGTCACCGTCTTCGTCTGCATCCCAGTGTTCGCCTAAATCCGATACGGACTTGCCATACCATGCTTTGAATTTATCGTGATCATAAATGCCATATCCAGCAGGAAC
>CAZAXU010000087.1:0-2585 GCA_964489245.1 uncultured Flavobacteriaceae bacterium | reverse complement strand
CGAGAGCAAATAAAATAATAAGTTTTTTCATTTTGTATTCGTTTTTAAAGGTTATTACCTTTGCTTCGTGCATTGGTTTTTGTAGCCTTCCTTAAAAATAGGATAATTTATCATTCATATTTGTTTATTTTCAGTTTTTTGATACCTTCTTTGAGTTTTTTTGCATTAGTCGCCAAAACAATTAAATGATCGTCTTCGTCCACAAGGCGTTTCTTTTCTGCTTCTTTTACAGGATTTACAATAATGTCTCTTGTAATGTTGTTTTCTTCTTGTTGCAAAAGTTGTTGGATAATATTCTGATCTATGATAATATTATTATCTTCATCGTGAAAAACAATATGTATACCTATCAACAAAATGCCTTGTTTTCTCAAGGCTAGCAATAACTCATCAAAAGTTTTACCTTGTAAATGTTTGTTTTCAGGCAATGATAAATCAATTTTGTAGAATTCATTGTGCTCATTATACTGCATAATTTCGTCTAGCACTTTGGATATTCCATGGTTAAACAAAGATTGTTTAATGATTGCTTTACGATAGTTCCCTGCAACAACAATCTCATTGACATCGGCATCTATCAAACTTCCTCTAAACTCTTCATTATTCAATTCTGCAATCATGTATATAGAATCTGCTGTTTTTTCTATTTTGAAACGTTTATATTTGGGCTCTTTCTTGTCAGATGTTAATTTTTTTAATTTTGTTTTGACTTTATCAACAAGGCTGGTCTTATATATCATTCCTTGAAATTTTTTCTTTTTCGTATATCGAGATATGGCATGTGCTCTCATTGCTGTGCGCTCGTCAGCATGTTTTGTTCTGTCTTCTGACAATAGGATAACAGCATTTGCCAACTCAACTCTTGAAAGTTCCAATACATGCACATCAAGCGCATCTCCTTGAATGATATCAATTTTTTTTTGGTCGTGCATATTACTAATTATTTTAGAACTATTTCTCACAGCATCAATATCAGGAACAACACAAACAATATTGATTTTTATGTTATTGAATAATTTGGCTTCTTTTATGATTTCGGCAATAAAACTTGCTGCAGTGGTGTTCCACCCAAAAATTACCAAATGTTTTGTGTGTCTTGTTTTCATGAGTCCTTGTTTTCTTTTTTTGTTCATTTTATATGTAGCAAATTCAGATACACCTATCAAAATGGTGCCAATCCAAAAGTTTAATGAATTCAGCGCCAACATTACTTTTCCCAACAATGAAAGAGGAAAAATTCCATTGCTGTTTCCTGTCACTGTTGTCACCAAAAGCCAAGAATGTAAATCCTGCCGTGTCATATTCAGTATCTGACTTTTGATGCCGATATTATCATAAAAACTTTTTTCAGCATAAACCAATAATTCGACACTTGAAAAATAAATGAGAATTAACAAAATAAAACCAAACTGAAAGTGCCTATATCGGTGCCAGAAAAATAACAAATTTACTTTTGGCAATAATTTTTTTTTAAACATGTAGTACATACCTAGGGAAGCTAATATTAACAAAAATATCACAAAATAGGATTGCCAGTTGACAAGTCTAAGTCTCATTTTAGATTGCAATGCTGCTGACAAGGGCAAGTTTCTTAACTGACGAATTTCATTATGTTCATTATTTGCAAACATGTCATAAGAGTATTTAACTCTTTTATATATATCCTTATGCACAATGCTTTCAGAAAGTTTTAATAGCGATGTAGTAAGCTTATTTTTAGATGTAATATGTTGTATGCTGTTTTTTGCTCCAATTAAAAAACTCCAACTTCCCAAAGTGTATTGATTCGCACTATTATTAATTTTAGCTACATAGATATTACGCACACGTTTTTCTATCATTTTAGCATCTTTGAATGATAAAAACATTTTTTTTGTATTTTCCAAAGTATCCAAATCACGTAATGGCAATGAAAAACTTACGATAAAATCTAGTTTCTTATGTTCAAAATCACTAACCAAAGAGTCATAATTTTTTTGAACTTCACTAATATTGGAATAGTCAATATCAAGAAATTTAATTAGTGTTTTAAATATTTTGTAACTATAGCCGTTTTTACTGGTAAATCCTATCACTAATCTTTTTTTTCTGGAAAGGCTGTTTATTTTTTTAATATTTAAAGACTCTTTCCCATTAAAATAAATCCATAATTTTTCTTGAAATAACGGCATTATAACCGCTAAATTCTTAGTGCCTTTTCCTTCATCATATATGTTGTTAATCAATATGTTTCGCTGAACGATGGCAAAATCAACAACATTATTTTTTAATAATTCAATATTTTCATTTGAACCGTTTGTTTCAATAACAGAGAAATCATAATCAGGCAAATTTTTGTTATACTGATATGCAATATATTGCCCTGTTCTATAATAATTTCCTCCTCTACTTCCGGAAGCAATAATAAATGTTTCAGTATCTGTTTGTGAAAAACTTGCAAAAACATAAGACAACTGTATAGCGAGCAGTAGAATGATTTTTTTGTTTTTTTGTATTCTTGAGTGCATATCTATCTATCAGCATAATTGATAAAGTTAATCATTTTTTAATCAACTTTAAATTACTTATATTGTCTTTGTCATCAA
>CAZAXU010000086.1:0-2610 GCA_964489245.1 uncultured Flavobacteriaceae bacterium | reverse complement strand
GGACTTTCTGCTTTAAACTCCATGCAAAAAACATAACAACTGAAAATTTGCACAAGTGAAAAAGAAAAACGATATTAGTATTTTGATATATTTCCGATAGTAGAACTTTAATCAAACACAGAGATCTATTTTGACGATTTTCAAATCAAAAATATTAATTAAAAAGTTGAAAGTTCGTAGTGCCCGGTTCTTAGCTTGTGAAGTTGGAAGTTGAGCGAAATGAAATTCTGATATCATACGATTCTCAAGATAACAATTTTTATAAAAAAATGATTTACCCCCATTTTTATGTGGGGTATTTTTGTATATTTGCGTTTTAAAATTTAAAATACCATGTCAAAAATCAGGTTTACAGCTCTAAATGAAACAAATAACAGAAAGCCAAAAGAAATTATTCCGGTAAAACGTCGTTCGGAAATTTTCAGAATGAATGTTTTTGATGAACAAAAAATGAAAGATTTTTTGGATAAAAGTGCCTATCAAGCTGTGCAGGCAGCTGTTGAAAAAGGTAAAAAAATTGATAGAACAATAGCCAATCAAATTGCATCGGGTATGAAAAATTGGGCAATATCCAAAGGCGCAACACATTATACGCATTGGTTTCAACCGCTGACCGGAGCAACAGCAGAAAAGCACGATTCGTTTTTTGAGTTGACACCTGATGGTGAAGTCTTGGACAAATTCAGCGGCTCACAATTGGTGCAACAAGAACCCGACGCATCCAGTTTTCCGAACGGAGGCGTTCGAAATACTTTTGAAGCCAGAGGCTATACGGCTTGGGACCCCACTTCTCCGGCTTTTATCTACGGAACCGCCCTTTGCATCCCCACGGTTTTTGTTTCCTACACCGGAGAGGCTCTTGACTTTAAAACACCTTTGTTGCGTTCACTCCAAGCTTTGGATAAAGCGGCAACAGATGTCTCCAAATATTTTCATAGAGATGTGAACAAAGTGATTGCCACTTTGGGTTGGGAACAGGAATATTTTTTGGTCGATGCGGCATTGTATAAATCTCGTCCCGATTTGGTGATGACAGGCAGAACATTGATGGGGCATTCTCCCGCTCGCGGACAACAACTGGACGATCATTATTTCGGTTCGATTCCTGAACGCGTGATGTCTTATATGCGAGAATTGGAAATAGAAAGTCTGAAACTCGGCATTCCGGTCAAAACCCGTCATAACGAAGTGGCACCCAATCAATTTGAATTGGCGCCGATTTTTGAAGAAGCTAATCTTGCCGTTGACCATAACTCTTTGTTGATGGATATCATGACAAAGATTGCCAAAAAACATGATTTTGAAGTCTTGATGCACGAAAAACCTTTTGCAGGAATCAACGGCTCCGGAAAACACAACAACTGGTCAATGATGACCAATACGGGAATCAATTTGCTCAGCCCGGGAAAAACACCTATGAAAAATTTGGAATTTTTAGTATTTTTCATCAATACAATTAAAGCGGTAAACGACTATGAAGAACTCTTGCGTTCATCGATTGCATCTGCAGAAAATGATCACAGACTGGGAGCAAATGAAGCGCCGCCGGCAATCATCTCGGTGTTTATAGGAACGCAGCTGACCAACGTATTGCAACAATTGAAACAAGTCTCAAAAGGAAAATTATCGCCAAAGGAAAAAACAGATTTAAAACTGAACGTCGTTGGAAAAATACCGGAAATATTGTTGGATAATACAGACAGAAACAGAACTTCTCCTTTTGCCTTTACCGGAAACAGATTTGAGTTCAGGGCAGTGGGCTCATCGGCAAATACGGGAAACCCGATGACGGTGCTCAATATGATTGTTGCCAAACAACTCAAGGAGTTTAAAAAAGAAGTCGATGCATTGATTGCAAAGAAAAAGTTGAATAAAGACGAAGCAATCTTCAATGTATTGCGTGAATATATCAAGCATTCTGAAAGAATTTTGTTTGAAGGAGACGGCTATGGCAAAGCTTGGGAAAAAGAAGCAAAAAAACGAGGATTAAGCAACTTGAAAACCACTCCCGAAGCGCTCAAAGCAATGGTTTCAAAAAAATCTAAGACTGTTTTTCAGGAAATGAGCGTATTGAGTGAGAGAGAGCTGGAGGCAAAATATGAAGTGCAATTGGAGCAATATGTGATGAAAATTTTGATAGAAGCCGGCGTGTTGAGTGATTTAAGCATGAATCACGTTGTTCCGGCAGCCGCCAAATATCAGCAAGAATTGATAAATGTTGTCAAAGGACTAAAAGAAATCTACGGAGCAAACTATAAGAAAATGGCAAAAGAACAACTAACCTCTCTTGACGAGCTGTCCATACACCTTCAAAAAGTTGTTGAATTGGTCAGAAGTTTGAGAAAAAAAATTGAAAAAATCGAATCTGAAAATCTGGAGAAGAAAGCACATCTCCTTGCCTATGAAATCAAACCCGATTTTGATCGAATCAAAGAACATAACGATGCCTTGGAGATGATGATAGACGATGAACTATGGCCTCTGACAAAATATAGAGAAATGTTGTTTACAAGGTAGGAAAAAGTTGAAAGTTGAAAGTTGAAAGTTGAAAGTGAAAAGTTGAAAGTGAAAAGTTGAACGAAGCGATTAGTAGATTGGAGATTTTAGAAG
>CAZAXU010000085.1:0-2699 GCA_964489245.1 uncultured Flavobacteriaceae bacterium | reverse complement strand
AACGGTTTGGGCTTTGGCGGTGCAGAAACACAACTTATTCGTTTATCAAAAGCTTTATTGGACAAAGGTTTTTCTGTCAGCATCATCACGCTTACGTCAGATTTGGCGTTGCTTGACCAATTGGATACAAGAATTGAACATATCAATATTCCACTAAATAGAAATCTAAAGTTACTTGGTGATATTCAAAAGATTTTAAAGCTTATAAAAAATAGAAAACCCGATGTGATTCATTCACATTTGTTTCAAGCAAATATCATTAGTAGGCTGATTAAGTTTTTTAATAAAAAAATAAAAGTGATTAATACCACACACGGGTCATATTTGTTAGATACACGTAGCTATAGCCCCTACAAGGTGTATCGTTATTTGCAGAGTTGGGTCGATTTTCATACGGCGGTTTCTCAAGAAGTGCTTGGACTCTTGCTAGAACATAATTCTATCTCTGAACAAAAAAGTATTTATATTCCTAATGGTTTGTTCGTAAAAGAATATTATAAGAACAAAAGTGAATTAGACGTGTTTAGGTGGTTATCAATAGGCAGGTTTCATCCGGTAAAAGACTATGTAGGCTTGATAAAAATTTGTGCGATGCTTAAAGAAGAAAATATAAATTTTGAATTACACATTGCGGGAGATGGTGAAGAGAGGAATGAACTGGAAAAATTGATTCATAAAAATCACTTAGGGCATCAAGTGAGACTACTTGGGATTGTTGAAGATATTCCAAAACTCTTGTCTCTGTATGATGCATTTGTTATATCATCGTATTCAGAGGGATTACCCATGGTTTTATTAGAGGCAATGTCTGCTTCTCTACCCGTTGTTTCCACGGATGTGGGAGAGATAGGCAATATAATTAAGCAATCTAAGGGGGGAATTGTGGTACCTCCAAAAAGACAGAAAGATCTAAGGAACGCTATGTTAGAAATGATGCATTTAGACAGAAGAAAGTTGACAGAATGGGGTAATAACAATCGTGCATTTGTTGGCAAACACTATGACATGGATGAATTGGTGGATACATGGATTGATTTATATTTCAAAAATAATTAACGAAGCCTGTTATGAAAGAAAAGATTTATTTGTTTCTACCACATTTTATTCAAAATCTGTTGATTACGCTTTTTGATTATTTGGCGTATAGAAAACGACATGGGGGCGTATACAATCGATATAAAAAATATTTTAAAAAAGCAGAAATGCTTACATTAGAAGAATTGCAGGAAGAACAAGAAAAAAGATTGTCTGATTTTATAAGAAATGTATATCATGATTCTACATTTTATCAAGAGTTATGGAAAAATGTAAAAGATGTTGACCTCAATAACATCACATTAAAAGATTTATCCAAACTTCCTTTGGTTTCCAAAGAAGATATAAGAAAAAATATTGATAAAATTTGTGTTAATAAGTCTAAAAAAATAGTGTCACATACAGGAGGCACAACAGGCAAATCATTAACAGTATATTTTTCAAAGGAAAATGCACAGGAACGTTTTGCTTGTTTGGATAATTTTAAAAATAGATTTGAATGGAAATTTGGTGACAAGACGGCTTGGTTTAGCGGAAAAAATATTTTGAATCGAAGAGATATAAAGAAAAATAGATACTGGAAAACAGATATGTTGTATAATATTCGCTATTATTCTACTTTCCATATTTCTGAAAAGACCGCAGAATTTTATATTAATGATTTCAACAAATATCAGCCTATATTTTTTAGCGGTTTTCCTTCATCCATAACAGAAATTGCCAAGATAGGCATAAAAAAAAGTATGAAATTGGATTATCAGGTGAAAGGAATTTTTCCTACGGCAGAATCAATAACAGATGAAGACAAAGCCGTTATGAAAAAATTTTATGGTTGTGAAATTTATGACCAATATGCATCGTCGGAGGGAGCGCCTTTTATCACGCAGTGTAAGAATGGGCATATGCATTTGGAAATGTTGACAGGGGTTTTTGAAATTCTCGATGATAATGGAAAGACCTCTGATTCAGGTGAGTTGATTGTGACGGCTTTTGCAACGGAAGCCACGCCATTGATACGTTATAGAATAGAAGATAGTATTGAGTTGGAAACAAAGCCGATAAGTTGCGAGAATAAAGCTCCTGTTGTGAAAAAAATTCATGGAAGGATAAATGATTTTATTTATTCGGAAGAACGCGGAAAAATAAATTTAGGCAATGTTTCCAATATTGTAAAATATGTTAAAGGCGTTGTTCAATTTCAATTTATTCAAAACTCAAAAGAGTTGATTGAGGTATTGATTGTAAAAGACGATACCTATAAACAAGAAGATGAAAACATGCTTGTCAAAGAATTAAGAGACAGGTTGGGGAAACACGTTAAAATAGAATTCAAATATGTTTCGACAATATTTCGGGAGAAAAGTGGAAAATATAGAATTGTAAAAAACAATTTAAAAATTTAGTCTTGAATAAAAAGAATATTTCAAATATATTATTAGTTGCGTTTATTTTAAGATTTGCACTTTTATTGGTAAATAATTATTTGTTTATTTTGCCACAGGGCGGGGGTGACGCCAGAGTTTTTGAAGCGCATGCTTATTATCTTTCTATCTCTGATTATGGCAATATTGATTTTCAATATTATTTGACATCAGGTGTTAGATTATACGAGTTGTTACTGTCATTGGTTTATTTTATGATAGGGAGACAACAAATTCTGCTGG
>CAZAXU010000084.1:0-3014 GCA_964489245.1 uncultured Flavobacteriaceae bacterium | reverse complement strand
CATAGAAAAGATGTGTATAAAAAGTGAGAGAACAAAACGATTCACTGGATTGCAGAGGTCTCAGCCGTTTTGAAAAGTTTTAGTTTAATAAGTTTTATTATCACGAACAAGATTACTGGAACCCCCTGCAACCCGTGATTTTGTCGTTCTCATGTACATCTATTTGATTTTCCAAACATTTGTTGTATATTGCTTATATATACAGGAGGCCTAACATGGACAAAGTATTTAATGTTATCATTGAAAAAGATACAGATGGATTTTATGTGTCATCAGTACCTGCCTTGAAAGGTTGTCATACCCAGGCAAAATCATTAGATGAGCTTATGGAACGGACAAAGGAAGTTATTGAACTTTGCATGGAAACTGAAAATCCACTGGTAGAACCAAATGAATTTATAGGTGTTCAAAGATTGGTACTTTCAGTATGAGTAATTCCCCAGCTTTATCAGGAAAAAAGTTAATTAAAATTTTAAAATGATTATTTCACAAACATATGCAAGGGTGAACAATAAATCACCTGAACAAGTATTTAATTGGTGGTTAAATCTTGACTCTGAAAAATACTGCCAATGGTTTCCAGATCACATAAACTGGATATGGAAAGGGAAGAAACCAGAAAATGAAAATAATCTAGGGAGAAAAGTATTCATTCATGAAATGGTAGATGGATTTGAGTTCAAGTTTGATGGGAAACTTGTAGAAGTTGAACCAAACAGTTTTTTGTTATTTAAGCATAGCTTTCTTCCTTTAAGTTTTTCTTTTCAATTTGAGCCTTCCGAAAATGGAACGGATGTGATTTTTACACTCAATGCTGGATTCAAAGGAATGCTGGGTTGGATATTTGATCCGATTATTATAGTATTAAATGGGAAAAATCTAAAGAAATCTCATGTTGCAGAAGAGCACAAAATGCTTGAGAGCATCTTATAAATCAGTTTTCAGGCCATATGAAAATAAATAGGCAATATAAAGAAATTTTTCTATTTATTAACACTGATATTTAAGGAATGAAGGCTGAGATTGTGAATAATAAAAACTTTACAAAAGGAGTTGTTCTTTCACTTGTCTCATTATTACTACTTGGAATAATGCCTATTATTTCAAATAGCAGGCCAATGGAAATTGATGCTTTGAGCTTTGCACTATATTTGTCAATCTGGCAGTTAATTTTTTCAGTGCCTGTACTTTTTCTTGATGGGGCCGTAAGTGCTGCCATTGCAATTCAAGCGTATCCATTGTTCGCAATTTTATGGGAATCAATTTTTTTAAACAGAAAAAAGAGCATCGGAGAGTTATTTTTTACAATACTCCTAATTGCTGGACTTTTGGAGCGTGGCACATGTCTTGTCTCGTAAATGACCTGAGTTATGTATTAAGTTTGTCATATAATCCAACTTTTCAGGTATACGCCGCCATTATGGGATTTGTGTACTATCTTGAACTAATAAACTGGTTTTATGCAGTCAAGCATGTAGATGTTTCTGTTGCAAGCTCAACAACAACTCCATGGCCAGTAGTGACAATAGTATTGGCTATTTTATTTCTACAAGAGGCTATAAAAAATTATCAGGTTATCACGATGATTCTTACTTTGATCAGTGTGTATGGGTTACTTTTAGCAGGGAAAATAAAAATATCTAAGCTGAAAAATGCGGTTTAAGAAGAGTATAACAGGCCAATTAACATGGACATTTTAAAGCTGCGCCGCTACGCTAAGCAACTTCAAAATGCCAGTTATGGCGACGTTCGATATATAGGATAACATGCATGAAATTTGAGAAAACATTGATCACTAAATGCCGGGAAGGGATTCAATTACACCATATTTCAACCAAAGGAACTCATGAAGAGATCGGTTATGAACTCGGACGTTTGGCGAAAGACTTTCACCATATTGATAAATCGACCAACATCGATGCCTCAATAATCGAAAGCCAGTATGACTATCTTAAAAAACACTATCCCGAACACTACGCGCGTATGTCTGGCTTTGCGAAGGCTTACGGAAAAACACTGAACGATTATAGTTATGATTTCTCTTTCTTCGGAGATGCTCTAAACGGGGCAGCTTGTTCCGCTGTTTACTACCCACCAACAACAACAATTTCAAAACGGGGATATGTTAGCCGAAATCTTGATTTCTCAATCCCTAAGAATACCACACTTGATACACCCTATTTTCCATTTAAGCATACCTATGTACTAGAAATGTATCCGGAATCATCCTATCCATCCATTTCACTATTCTGCTTTGAAGTGTTTGGTTTAGCATTAGAAGGAATCAATTCGCAAGGACTTGCAGTAATTCATCTCGCGGACGCGGATACAGCAATTGATCATGAGAATCTGGCCACTAAACAAACCCAAAAGGGATTCAATGAGTTTTTACCGATCCAATATTTGTTGGATACATGTTCAACCGCTAATGAGGCGGCAAGGGCATTGAAAAAAATGGAGCATTATCATGTTGCTATTCCGGTCCATTTGCTCATAGCGGACAAACATGGTGACTCATTTGTTTTTGAATATTCTCCTGATGGATTCAGGAAAGTATTTGTTCAAGGCAGCATCACTTCCCCGTTAAAGGTGACCAATTTTCAACTGAACCGTTTGTCAAACCCAATCATGCGAAGAGTGATTGAATCTCGGTTTGTCGAAAATGGTTTCGATCGATATCGAGTGCTCGAAAAACTACTAGACCAAATCCAATTCCCAATGACAGGAAAATCAATACGGGAAGCAAATGCTGCGGTTTATGTTTCTGAGGAGAACGGGGAACATTTTAAACGAACCCTGTTCCACAGTATTTATGATACATCATCGCTTGCTTTAAAGATTTGTCTTTTACCGAACGTTAAGGAGACAATGGAAAGCTTTTTCAGTATTTCTCTAAAATAGATCATCGAATCAAGTCGTTTCAAGGGACGTTAGCAGGCTCGCGCCCCTGAACTCACCGTTCAAGGGACCCTATGTGTCAGGGTAGTTGTCCATTGGCCGTAAAAATGTTCTAT
>CAZAXU010000083.1:0-3469 GCA_964489245.1 uncultured Flavobacteriaceae bacterium | reverse complement strand
AGTTCAAAGTTCAAAGTTCAAAGTTCAAAGTAAAAAGTTTATAAAGTTGGATGCGAAATGATTGCAGATTTTTAGAAGTAAATTTTGCTTTTGAAAATTCGTGCATTCGTGGCAAAAAACTTCTTAAATCATAATTTGGCGTTCGATATTCGATATTTGTATTATTGAATTTTGAATGATGAAGTATCAGTCGTTTTTATAAACAAACCCCGCAGGGGGTTAAATAAAATAAGAAAAAAATACATTTTGTTTTGGCGGGATTTTTTGTAAAAATCATGACAAAACATAATAAGTTGATAAACAGTAATTTATAAATAAAAACAGATGAAAAAAATTAAAAATATTTTTGTTTTATTCTTGTTCTTGCAGTTGACTTCTTGTGCGGAACTACAGCAGGTGGTTGAAAGCATGCCACAAGGACTTTCTAACGGAGAAATTGCATCAGGACTGAAAGAAGCGCTGAACAAAGGAATAGATAAAGAAGTGTCTAAACTCATGGCACCGGATGGCTTTTTCAAAGATCAGATGGTGAAAATTTTGTTGCCAAAAGATCTACAGAAAGTGGACAGGGCTTTACGTGATATAGGTTTGTCAAGCTTGGCAGACGAAGGACTGCTTTTACTGAACAGGGCGGCATCTGATGCTGTTAAAGAAGCCAAACCCATTTTTGTCAATGCCATCACACAAATGACTTTTCAAGATGCCAAAAATATTTTATTGGGAGATCAAACGGCGGCAACCGAATATCTGAAACAAAAGACAAGCAACAGTCTATATGCCAAATTCAAGCCTCAGGTGGCACAGTCGCTCCAAAAGGTGAATGCAGACGAAGTCTGGCGCAATATTATCACCAAATACAATCAAATTCCGTTTGTAGATGCCGTAAATCCCGATCTGACCGATTATGTTACGGGAAAAGCCATGGATGGTGTGTTTGTGAAAGTGGGTGTGGAAGAAAAGAAAATAAGAACAAACATCAGGGAGAGAACATCGAATTTATTAAAGAAAGTGTTTGCACTACAAGACAAATAATGAACAATGCAAGATTGGCTGGACAGAACAAGATTATTGCTTAAAGAAGATAAACTAAAAAAATTAAAAAAGGCGCATGTTTTGGTGATCGGGCTAGGCGGAGTGGGGTCTTATGCAACGGAATTTTTGACCAGAAGCGGTGTTGGAAGTTTGACAATCATTGACGGAGATGTGGTGGAGCGCAGCAATATCAATCGGCAGTTGCCGGCGCTGAATTCCACGCTGGGAATGCCCAAAACAGCGGTGATGAAACAACGCTTGAAAGATATCAATCCGGATTTAAAATTGAAACTAATCACCGATTTCATCACGCCGGAACAGTTTGATAACCTGCTTTTGGAAAATGACTATAACTATATCATCGATGCAATTGACAGCGTGTCGCCAAAAATATTTTTGCTCAAGGCAGCCAAACAGAAAAAAATAAAAATTATTTCTGCCATGGGGGCGGGCGGAAAGACAGATCCGGCAAAAGTGAAAGTGGCTGATATCTCAAAAACCAGAGAAGATTTTTTGGCAAGGGTGGTCAGAAAGCGGCTTAAGAAGCACGGCATTCATAAAGGAATAAAATGTGTTTTTTCAACGGAATTGCAAGACGAAAATGCTTTGCAAATGACCAATGATACCGATTTTAAAATATCACACTACGGAACCATCAGCTATATGCCGGCTTTGTTCGGACTATATGCTGCAGCCGAGGTAATTAAATATTTGACAAAATAATTTGCTATGAAATATATGGAATCAATGCTCAAAAAAGATGCTTTAAAAGGAAAAATAATTGTGGTGACCGGCGGCGGAAGCGGACTGGGAAAATCCATGAGCCGGCAATTTTTGGAATTGGGCGCAAAAGTGGTGATTACTTCCAGAAATTTGGAAAAACTTCAAAAATCTGCCAACGAATTGCAACAACAAACAGGCGGAGAAGTTTTAGCACTGAAATGTGATGTGCGAAATTATGATGAAGTGAAAGAAATGTTGAAACACGCTATAGAAAAATTCGGGCAGGTAAATGCGTTGGTCAATAATGCTGCCGGAAATTTTATCAGTCCCACGGAGCGTTTGTCTGCCAATGCCTTTGATACCATCATAGATATCGTGCTTAAAGGAAGCAAAAATATGACTTTGGCATTGGGAAAATATTGGATTAAAGAAAATATCCATCAGGCAACGGTTCTGAACATTGTCACAACCTATGCTTGGACAGGTTCTGCTTTCGTGGTGCCATCTGCCGCTGCAAAAGCAGGGGTTCTGGCAATGACGCGATCCTTGGCAGTGGAATGGGCAAAATATGGAATTCGTTTCAATGCCATTGCGCCGGGACCTTTTCCAACAAAAGGAGCTTGGGACAGATTGTTGCCGGGAGAACTGAAAGAAAAATTTGATCCGGCAAAAAAAATTCCGTTAAAAAGAGTTGGAGAACACCAAGAACTTACTAATTTAGCAGCCTATTTGATTAGTGATTTTTCCGCTTATGTCAACGGAGAAGTGGTTACAATAGATGGAGGAGAATGGTTGTATGGAGCGGGTGAATTCAATCAGTTGGATAAGATTCCTACCGAAATGTGGGATATGTTAGAACAAATGATTAAAAGAAAAAAATAACACAAATGAACGATTCTTTGCAAAACTTGTTTAAGTTTGATTCCACCAAAACCATGGGATATATTAGAACCTACGGGCTTAAACTTATTCTGGCAATTTTTGTGGCTTGGATAGGTTTTAAAATAATAAAAAAACTTAATCGCTGGTTAGAAAAAATTATGATAAAAGCAAAAGTGTCTGAAAACATCAGACCCTTTTTGCTGAATATCATGGATGTGGTGATGAAAATGATTCTTATTTTCATTATACTCAATATATTGGGTGCCAACCTAAGCGGATTTGTAGCCATCCTTGCCGCCATGGGCTTTGCCATCGGAATGTCTTTACAAGGAAGCTTGGGAAATTTTGCCTCTGGTTTGCTGATTTTAAGCCTGAAACCTTATAAGGTAAACGATTGGATTCAACTTGGAGACAAATTCGGCAGGGTGATGGAAATCGGAATATTCAATACAAAAGTGCTCACACCGGGCAATAAAGTGTTGATTTTTCCCAATTCTAAAATCACGGATGATATTGTTACAAACTATTCGGAAAAAGGAATGATCAGATTGGAAATCGATATACATGTTCCTTATGAAGAAAACTTTGATAAAATTAAAAAAATCATAAGAGAAGCTTTGAACACAGTGCCAAAAATTCTCGATGAACCACAACCCGAAATAGGAATTGCCGATTTTGATTCACATAGCCTGCAGGTGATTGCCAGACCCTATGTTAAACCTGATGACTATTGGGAAGTAACTTTTAATGTACATAAAGCAATCAAAGAAGCTTTTTATAAAAATAATATTCAAGTGCCTTATTCCGAAGGTATAGAATTCGGGAAGTTTGG
>CAZAXU010000082.1:0-3721 GCA_964489245.1 uncultured Flavobacteriaceae bacterium | reverse complement strand
AAAAAAACTTCTAAAATCTCCAATCGTTAATATCCAATCTACTAATCGCTTTGTTCAACTTTATAAACTTTCAACTTTCAACTTTATAAACTTTCAACTTTCAACTTTATAAACTTTGAACTCACATATTCCTGCGATATTGTCCGCCCACTTCAAACAGAGCTGAAGTAAGCTGTCCGAGTGAGCTGTATTTTGCTGCTTCCATCAATTCTTCAAATATATTTTTGTTGTGAATGGCAGCATTTTGCACTTTTTTAATCATCTGGTCTTTGTGGTGTTTGTTCAGACGATATAGATTATGAACCGTATTGATTTGTTGTTGTTTTTCTTTTTCCGTAGCTCGAATCACCTCACCCGGAATTTGAGTCTTAGACCCCTCTTTACCCAAGAAAGTGTTCACCCCGATAATGGGCAATTCACCGGTATGTTTCAGGGTTTCATAATACAAGCTCTCTTCTTGAATCTTGCTGCGCTGATACATGGTTTCCATGGCGCCCAAAACACCTCCGCGTTCCGTGATTCTGTCAAATTCCGCATAGATGGCTTCTTCGACCAAATCGGTGAGTTCTTCAATGATAAAAGCACCCTGAATCGGGTTTTCGTTTTTTGCCAATCCCAATTCTTTGTTGATAATCAGTTGAATAGCCATTGCACGTCTCACGCTTTCTTCCGTGGGAGTGGTGATGGCTTCGTCATAGGCATTGGTATGCAATGAATTGGTGTTGTCATAGATGGCATATAGAGCTTGCAGGCTGGTTCTGATATCGTTGAAATCAATTTCTTGTGCATGCAAAGAGCGCCCGCTGGTTTGAATATGATATTTGAGCATCTGTGAACGTGCATTGGCGCCATATTTTTCTTTCATGGCTTTTGCCCAAATTCTTCGCGCCACACGACCGATAACAGAATATTCGGCATCCATTCCGTTGGAAAAGAAAAAGGATAGGTTAGGGGCAAATTTGTTGATGTCCATTCCTCTGGACAGATAATATTCCACATAAGTAAAACCGTTGGCAAGCGTAAGAGCCAATTGAGTGATGGGATTGGCGCCGGCTTCGGCGATATGATAGCCCGATATGGAAACCGAATAGAAATTTCTTATTTTTTTCTCGATAAAATATTCTTGAATATCTCCCATCAAACGCAAGGAAAATTCGGTTGAAAAGATGCAAGTGTTCTGTGCCTGGTCTTCTTTCAGGATATCTGCCTGAATGGTTCCGCGAACTTTTGAAACGGTTTCCGATTTGATTTGATTATAAACATCTTCGGGCAAGATCTCATCTCCCGTAATTCCCAGAAGCATTAACCCCAATCCGTTATTGCCTTCAGGAAGTTTTCCGTGATATTTTGGTCGTTCAAACCCATTATCATCATATTTTTCTTTGAGTTTTGCCTCCACCAAATATTCAAGCTTGTTTTCTTTGATATATTTTTCACAATTCTGATCAATGGCGGCATTCATAAAGAAAGCCAACATCATCGGAGCGGGACCGTTGATGGTCATGGAAACCGAGGTCATGGCATCTGACAAATCAAAACCGGAATAGAGTTTCTTGGCATCGTCCAGACAGCAAATAGAAACACCTGAATTTCCGATTTTTCCATAAATATCAGGTCTTTTGTCAGGATCGTTTCCGTAGAGTGTCACGCTGTCAAAAGCGGTTGACAATCTCTTGGCGGGCATGCCCAGACTCACATAGTGAAAACGCCTGTTTGTTCGTTCCGGCGTGCCCTCTCCGGCAAACATTCTTGTGGGGTCTTCTCCTGTTCTTTTAAAAGGATAGATGCCTGCGGCATAAGGAAATTCTCCGGGAATATTTTCTTTGAGTATCCATTTCAGCAAGTCGCCCCAAGCTTCATATTTTGGCAGAGACACTTTAGGAATTTTCAAATGAGAGAGCGTTTCGGTATATGTCTCAATCTTTATCTCTTTGTCTCTAACCTTGAAGTTGTAAACCGGTTCTTTATATTTTTTTAGTTTTTCCGGCCATTGCAAAATTTTCTCCCAGTTTTCGGGGTGTAGGTTCATTTTAATGCGGTCAAACTCCTTCAGCAACAGTTGAATTGTCTGCTTTTTTTCATCGTTTTGACAAATGTCTATAATCTTGTCATCAATGCCGTGTTTGTGCAGCATCGGTGTTGAGACAAGATGCTCAAGGGTTTTATAAATGCTGAACAAATGCTGTGCCGTACCGGCTTGCTCATCAGCCCATTGATGATATTTTCTGTTGCTTTCTGCAATTTCCGATAAGTAGCGAACTCGTTGGGGTGGGATGATGAATATTTTTTCTTGATTTTCATTCTTAGCTTCAAAAGTGGTGTTGAAATGTACACCGGTTTTTTCGTCAATTTTTTGAATGAGTTTTTTATAGAGTTTGTTCACTCCCGGATCGTTGAATTGGGAGGCAATGGTGCCGTATGCAGGCAAATCATCCGGATTGACATCCCACAAATTATGATTGCGTTGATACTGTTTTTTGACATCGCGCAGGGCATCCAAGGCACCGCGCTTGTCAAATTTGTTTAGTGCAATCATATCGGCATAGTCCAGCATATCAATTTTTTCCAATTGCGTGGCGGCGCCATACTCGGGTGTCATAACATATAGGTTGACATCGGCAAAATCAACAATTTGTGTGTCGGATTGCCCAATGCCCGAAGTTTCTAAAATAATTAAATCAAATTCGGAATTTTTGACAATATCCAAAGCATTTTGAACAGATGGAGAAAGAGAAACATTGCTGGCGCGTGTTGCCATAGAGCGCATATAAACGCGGGGATTGTTGATGGAATTCATTCTGATTCTATCACCAAGCAGAGCGCCTCCTGTTCTTTTTTTTGTAGGGTCAACTGAAATGATGGCAATTTTTTTATCGGTGAATTCATTCAAAAACCTACGCACCAACTCATCTACCAAAGATGATTTTCCGGCGCCTCCCGTTCCGGTAACACCCAAAATCGGGATATTTTTTTTGCGAGCTGTTTTTCTGATGTCTTGCAGAAAATTTTGGTGATATTCAGAAAAATTTTCAGCAGCCGATATGGTTTCCGCCAATTTTCTGTCATCTTTGATTTTAATGTCTGCTACGGATTTTACTGATATTTCTTTTCCTGTCGGAAAATCTGAATTTTCTACCAAATGATTAATCATCCCCTGCAAACCCATCTCTCGTCCGTCATCGGGGGAGTATATTTTTGCAATGCCGTATTTTTCCAATTCATCGATTTCAGTGGGCAGAATGGTGCCACCGCCACCGGCAAAAATTTTAATGTGTCCGGCATTTCGTTCGTGCAACAAATCATACATATATTTCAAAAATTCCGTATGTCCGCCCTGATAGGATGTGATGGCAATGGCATTGGCATCTTCTTGAATGGCCGTATTCACAATTTCATCTACACTGCGGTTGTGTCCGAGATGAATCACCTCCGCACCTGTGCGCTGAATGATACGCCGCATAATGTTAATCGCCGCATCATGTCCGTCAAACAGAGATGCGGCAGTTACAATTCTTACTTTATTTTTGGGCTGATAACTCTTAAGGTTTACTGTCATTTCCGATTTTTTATTCAAAGAACTGCAATATACGAAAAAAAAGAATTTTTATGACTGATATATTTTTCTTAATTTGGATTTATACGCCACATTTTTGTACCTTTGGCAGGATGCTTGCAGCTTGAATGAATATGAGTTCAAAGTTCAAAGTTCAAAGTTCAAAGT
>CAZAXU010000081.1:0-3944 GCA_964489245.1 uncultured Flavobacteriaceae bacterium | reverse complement strand
CTTGGAACGCCAGTGTGAAATTTACTTTCTAATCAAAAAAGATAAAATATAAATTTAAAACCGCCCGAAACGGGCGGTTTTTTTGTTTAAATCTTTGTATATTTACATTTGCCAAAATAGGTTAGATGTACTTATCAAAAAAAACTTTTCCGATTTATATTTCTGTGTCGTTTCTGCTTGTCTTTATTTTGTCCGTTCCCGCACAAAAGACACAAGAAATAAGTATTGACAGTCTTTTTAACGAAATCAATACTCAATCTAATAACAAACAGAAAGTCAATAAACTTTTCAGGCTATACAAAAAAGCCTATAAACAACGGGAATATAGAGCAGATATCTTGGAAGAGGCCTTGGATGTTTCTAAAAAAATATTTTATATCGATGGCATTGCCAAAGCTTATGATTATAAAGGATATCTCGAAAGAAAAAAAAATAATTATCAAAAATCTATCGAGTACCATAAAAGAGCTTTAAGCTTTTTTGAACAATCCAAAGACACTTTTTCAAAAATCAAATGTCTCAATAATTTGGGCGTATCTTTTAGGAAATTAAACGACGAAAAAGAAGCTTACAATTATTATCTCCGAGCACTTGAGCTGGCAAAAAAAATTAGCAATCAACGTAGCATCGCAATCGCTTATAATGGAATCGGTAATATTTATATCAACACCGAAGAATATGACAAAGCCTTATTTTTCTTTAAAAAAGCACTCCAAGTGGAACTTCTAAATGAAAACATTAAAGGGCAAGAATATGATTTGGCAAATATTGGAGAGACTTTTATTTATAAGAAAAAATTAGATTCTGCTGAAGTCTATCTCAAAAAATCACTTGAACTGGCACAATTGCAAATGAAAGAAAATGATTTAGGAATCGAATACAACCTGCTTGGACTACTCTATCAAAAAAAAGAAAATTTTGGAAAATCTATCGTATACTATAAAAAAACTATTCCGTTGGTAGAGAAATATAATATTCAAAGATATGTCGCTAATTCATATATAAACTTGGGAATCAGTCAACTGCAAATAGGACAAATTAAAGAAAGTGTCAAAAACATCAATAAAGGGCTCCAAATTGCAAAAGAAATCGGTTCAAAAGAAAATATTTTTCTCGGATACAATGCGCTTGTTGAATACTACTCAAAAACAAACAACTACAAAAAAGCGCTGAATGCGCATAAACTATCAAAAAAATTTCATGATAGTATTGTGAATATAAATGCAAAAAACAGTATTATCAGCGCTCAAATAATCTATGAAACAAAAGAAAAGGATAATAAAATAAAGCAACTGGCATTTGAAAAAGAAAAAGAAAAAAAGATTTCAAAAAAAAGGTTTTGGTGGCTTATCGGTATTAGCCTAACCAGTTTATTCATTCTGTTAAATATGTTTTTTGTTTTCAGACTGCGCAGAAAAAACAGAGATTTGGAACTGGCACAAAAAAATTCAGAAATTCAAAACTATATGCTGCAAATCAAAGAAATGAAAAATTCGCTCAACAACAGAGAAAACAAGGATATTGACTGGACGGAAAAACTTCACAAATACGATTTAACCAAGAGAGAAATCGATGTGCTCAAACTCATTTCTGCCGGATATAACAATGAACAAATCGCTGAAAAAATCTTCATTTCTAAAAACACGGTCAAAAGTCACATCAAAAATATCTATCTGAAACTGGATGTTCGAAACCGCATTCAAGCCATTAATAAAATTGAAAAAAATTAATTTCTGTCTAAATTTCTAATAATTAAGATGCTATTTTTTCTCTTTACTATGGTCTATTATTTTTTTATTAGTAAAAAAAACCTTAACTTTACGCTGTTGTTTAAGGATTGACTTGTAAAACCACCCCAAAGGATGATAAGAAATCATCTGTTTAGGTGTGTGTTCGTTGTCGCATTAAACATAAATTTGCAGCACAAATAATCCATTAAAAAGTATTCTTATGAAGAACTTGAAAAATACAGGTTTCTTGCTGCTGCTCATATTTCTATCTTTTAGCTGCGGAAACGCTGATACATCCAAAAATACGGATGAAATTATTGATGATGTCAATGCATCAAACGAAAAACAGCCCGAGCTGAAACGCTATGAGATTAAATCCGGCATACTTGAGTACAAAACAACCACTTCCGGAAAAGTAATGGGCTCTGTTGTCAAAGGTTCCGGAACCTCATCACTTTACTTCAAAAACTGGGGAGCTGTTGAACTAAAAAAGGAAGACAGTAAAACCACAACACATATCAATGTTTTCGGTCAAAAGAAAACAGAGGTCAGTGAAGTTCATACCATAAATAAACTGGATAACGGTAAATCTTTCAATGTTGATATGAAAAACAAAATAATCACACTAAGAAGAGATCCCGCTATGGAAATGATAAAAACCTTTGGCAAGGGTGATGCCGCAACAACCGGAAAAAAGATGTTGGAAGCCATGGGAGGAAAAATTATAGGGAAAGAAAAGTTCTTAGGATATGATTGCGATGTTTGGGAAATTCCCGGAGGAAAACAATGGATGTATAAAGGTATTCCTTTAAAACTGGAAATGACTGTGATGGGCATTAAAACCATAAACGAGGCAACTTCTGCCAAATTCAACATAAACGTTTCTGATAAATATTTTAAACTCCCCGATTATCCCATTAAAGAAGAAGAAGGATATTTAAATGATGATGAATACAAATCCGAACAAGCGGAAATGCAAAAAAATATCAAACGATTTGAAAAAATGTCTTTTGATGAATGGAAAAAAACAGTCACCGCCGAGGATGCCGAAATGAAGAATAAAAGTGACGAAGAATTACGCCAAATCTTCAAAATGAGTAAAGAAATGATGAAACGAATGAAAAAATAATTATTAACCCCTAAATATATATTAATTAAAACTTAAACATTATGAAGAAAATTACAATTTTATTAATCAGTTTATTCGCCTACAGTTTGAGCTTTGCTCAATACACTGTAGTGGATATTGACACGACTCCTTTCGAGGATATCAGTACAACGGGAACAGCAATGGGTCTTGGTGATGATGGCGAGGGCAATGTTACCATGCCTTTTACATTTGATTTTGACGGAACCTCATCTGCCGATTTACGAGTAGGAAACAACGGCGCCATACTTTTTGGCGTAACCACCGGAAATGTATGGGCAGGAAATCAAGAATTTTCAAACACCAATACGCCAAAACCTATCATCGCTCCTTTCTGGGATGACTTTGACAGTGAAATGGGTGATGTATATTATCAAGCTTTAGGAACCGCTCCAAACCGTAGATTTATCGTTCAATGGGAAGATCGAGTTCATTTCAACGGTTCAACAAATACCGACCCTGCCACCTTTCAAGTAGTTTTATTTGAAACTTCTAATGAGATTCTGTTTGTATATCAAGACGTTGATATGGACGGAACCGGTTACGATGGCGGAGCCAGCGCAACCATCGGTATTGCCAGCACAACACATGACTATCAATATTCATATAACACCGCTGCAAGCGTGGATGCCGGAGATGCCATCAGATATTATCCTATGGCTGCAAATAATGATTGTGCCAATGCTGTTGCATTAACTGTTTATCACGGAGAAGGATCTGCCGGACACGAAACCGCCGGAAATACGTTGGCAGCAACAGATTCAGGAAACCACCCTTCTTGTGACAATGCCGGAACAAATCTGGATTTATGGTACACTTTCACTCTACCTACAGGAACCACAGGAGTTAAAATATTAAGTGGAGGACTTAGAGCCAACTGGACGGAATATGCATTATACGATTCTTGTGGTGGAACACAAGTGGCTTGTGATAACCAAGGAAGTGGCACAACATCTGTGACAATTTTTAATGGTTTAACCGCAGGAACAACTTATACACTCCAGTTATGGACAGACGGTGGTAATTTTGCCGGAACAAGATCAGGAGCTTTTACAGTTGCGCTTGAG
>CAZAXU010000080.1:0-4025 GCA_964489245.1 uncultured Flavobacteriaceae bacterium | reverse complement strand
TCAAAGATGCTCATATTCTATTGAGTCTCTCTTTGATGCGCCTTGAAGACAAATCCAGCCTCCTGACTACTCCTGTGGTATTAACCGGTTTTTCAGGTTTTAAAGAGAATTCATTCCTGTCCGTTTCCAGGAACAGCACGGAGACGGACAGACTGTAGAGACTCCGTCTTCTGAGTTTGTTACCACATCCGGATTCAATTCCTGTACTCATAGTCTATAACTGATAATCCAAAAAACTTCGACAGGCTGTTACGGAATCAAATCTATCACCAAAAAAAATTCCATAGCGTGAGCCTATAGAATCTATAAATTTTCTTAATCACTATTTCTTGCGAGAAATGAAAATTCTAATTGACCTGAAATTTAATATATCAACTAATTTTTGCTAAAATTTGGATACTGTGGAGGGGGTATTGTGTTTTAAGCCATAAATCTGCATAGCTGCTACTTATGTTAAACAATCATCAAAATTTATTACATTTTTTTCACAATATGTTGCTATTTTTTTGATGTTGTGGGCAATACACATCAGGCTGAATTCACCTTTTACCTTAGTGATTCCTCTTACTAAAAATTGCCTGAAGCCCAAATTAAATTTTATATTTCCGAAAACAGGTTCAACTGTATGCATTCTTTTTTGATATTCTTTACGTCCTTTTTCGCTTATCAGTTCATTCCTGTTTTGTTCAATAAGGTGTTCATTCTTCCCTCTATACAATATTTTGTATTTGGCTTTTTTTAAGCATTCTGATTTTACGGGGCACAAAGGGCATTCTTTGCATTTATAAGTGCTTTTTTCTTCCTTATTTGAAATCAGGTTTAATACTTTCTCTTCAGGGCAGGTGTAGGAATCTGTATCCGGATTATATTTAAAATTTACTTTATCGTATTTGAAATTATCATTGTCAACTCTTTGCTTTTTGGGATCATCAATTAAAAATTCTATTTGATTTTCTGACATTTCTGCAAGATTATCGCCACTGTGATAGCCACTATCAGCTTTACAAATATTGATATTGGCTCCCAGATTTTTTTCAGATTGTTTAGTCATTGGAATTAACTGTTTTTTATCATTACACTCAGTTGTCACATCACCGGCCACAATGAATTGATTTTCTTCATCAACACTGGCCTGAGCATTATAGTTGGTTCTGATACACCCTTGTCGCTCCTTCATATAGTTGGCATCGTGATCAGTTATATTAATTTTTTTGCTTTCAATCTTTTTTTCTTCGGTTTTGGTAAGAACTCCCTTTTTACCGGCCTTAACCTTTTTGTCAATGATATCATTTTTTAATTGAGCTTTCTCTTTTTTTAATTCCTGTATGGCATTCTTTATCTTCTCTTTTCTGGTTTCTAATTGTTTTAGTTCTTCCGGAAGCTCGTCACCACTATGATTGCCATACTCCAAATCTTCATTTTGGTCAATTTCTTCAGCCTCTTTCATTATAAGAGCAACTTGTTCCTTTGCATCTAACAACAGTTTCTTCAATCCTTTTTCATCTTTGCTGAGTTTGCCGGATGCATTTGCTCTGATTTTTGTACCATCTATTGAAAGCTTGATATTTCCAATTCTTACAAGTTTAAGTTTTATCCCTAATAAAATAATCTCTTGAAATAACGCAGATATTTCTGGTAAATTTTGCCTTCTGAATTCACTGATTATTTTATAACTGGGGTGAAGTTTCCCTGTTAAATACATGAAATCCACTCTCTCTTCACAAGCCTTTGATAATTTGCGAGAACTTCTTATGCCGATTGAATATCCATAAAACAATAGTGAGAGTAGCATTCCTGGTGAATATGCTTTTTGACCGATATTACTGAATTTTAGAATGATTGGATCTAAATTCAGACTTAAAACAATTGACAATACAAGTCTTGCCAGATGAGCTTCCGGAACATAATCATTGATCGTTTCAGGGAATAATACCATCTGATTTCTTGACTCACCTGTTTTGAATTTGAGCATAAAATCCTCCTTAATTATTTGGAAGATTTATAGCATTTCCTAAAACAAAAAATAATAAAAATAGAGGTTTTTATATATTATTTCACATGGTTATAGTTCCGTAACAGCCTGTCGATCGGAAAACTCACAACCGCAGGAATAGTCAAACTATTTCGACAGGCTGTTACGGAATCAAATCTATCACCAAAAAAAATTCCATAGCGTGAGCCTATAGAATCTATAAATTTTCTTAATCACTATTTCTTGCGAGAAATGAAAATTCTAATTGACCTGAAATTTAATATATCAACTAATTTTTGCTAAAATTTGGATACTGTGGAGGGGGTATTGTGTTTTAAGCCATAAATCTGCATAGCTGCTACTTATGTTAAACAATCATCAAAATTTATTACATTTTTTTCACAATATGTTGCTATTTTTTTGATGTTGTGGGCAATACACATCAGGCTGAATTCACCTTTTACCTTAGTGATTCCTCTTACTAAAAATTGCCTGAAGCCCAAATTAAATTTTATATTTCCGAAAACAGGTTCAACTGTATGCATTCTTTTTTGATATTCTTTACGTCCTTTTTCGCTTATCAGTTCATTCCTGTTTTGTTCAATAAGGTGTTCATTCTTCCCTCTATACAATATTTTGTATTTGGCTTTTTTTAAGCATTCTGATTTTACGGGGCACAAAGGGCATTCTTTGCATTTATAAGTGCTTTTTTCTTCCTTATTTGAAATCAGGTTTAATACTTTCTCTTCAGGGCAGGTGTAGGAATCTGTATCCGGATTATATTTAAAATTTACTTTATCGTATTTGAAATTATCATTGTCAACTCTTTGCTTTTTGGGATCATCAATTAAAAATTCTATTTGATTTTCTGACATTTCTGCAAGATTATCGCCACTGTGATAGCCACTATCAGCTTTACAAATATTGATATTGGCTCCCAGATTTTTTTCAGATTGTTTAGTCATTGGAATTAACTGTTTTTTATCATTACACTCAGTTGTCACATCACCGGCCACAATGAATTGATTTTCTTCATCAACACTGGCCTGAGCATTATAGTTGGTTCTGATACACCCTTGTCGCTCCTTCATATAGTTGGCATCGTGATCAGTTATATTAATTTTTTTGCTTTCAATCTTTTTTTCTTCGGTTTTGGTAAGAACTCCCTTTTTACCGGCCTTAACCTTTTTGTCAATGATATCATTTTTTAATTGAGCTTTCTCTTTTTTTAATTCCTGTATGGCATTCTTTATCTTCTCTTTTCTGGTTTCTAATTGTTTTAGTTCTTCCGGAAGCTCGTCACCACTATGATTGCCATACTCCAAATCTTCATTTTGGTCAATTTCTTCAGCCTCTTTCATTATAAGAGCAACTTGTTCCTTTGCATCTAACAACAGTTTCTTCAATCCTTTTTCATCTTTGCTGAGTTTGCCGGATGCATTTGCTCTGATTTTTGTACCATCTATTGAAAGCTTGATATTTCCAATTCTTACAAGTTTAAGTTTTATCCCTAATAAAATAATCTCTTGAAATAACGCAGATATTTCTGGTAAATTTTGCCTTCTGAATTCACTGATTATTTTATAACTGGGGTGAAGTTTCCCTGTTAAATACATGAAATCCACTCTCTCTTCACAAGCCTTTGATAATTTGCGAGAACTTCTTATGCCGATTGAATATCCATAAAACAATAGTGAGAGTAGCATTCCTGGTGAATATGCTTTTTGACCGATATTACTGAATTTTAGAATGATTGGATCTAAATTCAGACTTAAAACAATTGACAATACAAGTCTTGCCAGATGAGCTTCCGGAACATAATCATTGATCGTTTCAGGGAATAATACCATCTGATTTCTTGACTCACCTGTTTTGAATTTGAGCATAAAATCCTCCTTAATTATTTGGAAGATTTATAGCATTTCCTAAAACAAAAAATAATAAAAAATAGAGGTTTTTATATATTATTTCATATGGTTATAGTTCCGTAACAGCCTGTCGAACAAATTATGCCTGAAGCCGGGATGTATAGTTGTAGAAGTTATTTTGGCCA
>CAZAXU010000079.1:0-4116 GCA_964489245.1 uncultured Flavobacteriaceae bacterium | reverse complement strand
CTTCAACTATTCCGGCAGTTACAGATCATTTACCGGGATATAACTAATATATATAAACACTTTATTTAAAAATCCGCCCAATGGGCGGATTTTTTTGTTAAATAGTTCCCTCCCAATTATAAAATTCAATACATTTGTCATACTATTTATTCTAAATTATATAAAAATGAAAAGATTAATACTTTTTACGCTTGGAATATTGTTTATCAATTTATCAATAGGGCAAACCAAGCAAAGCCTTCAAGAGATTACCAAAGACTATAATTTGGTGAAACTTGACAAAATGATATCCGAGTTTACGCAAAAAAACAAGAAAGAAAAAGAGTATGCCATAAAAATGGCAAAGAAAAATAATTGGAAAATAAAATATTCTGAAAATGGGATAGCCTATGAGCTAATGCGCATTTCATCTACAGGAAAACCTATTTATTACCAAACCTATAACTACTACGCTTCTAGAACAACGAGAACAAACAAGGTTTACAACGGAGGAGGTTTAGGTCTTAATCTGGAAGGACAAAACATGATTGTAGGTGTTTGGGATGGCGGAGCTATCAGACTCACGCATCAATTGGTGTCCGGTAGAGTGACACAAAAAGACGGTGCTACATTCGGCGGAGCAACTGACTATACCCGCCATGCACTTCACGTCACCGGAACCATGATTGGCAATAACGGTCCGGCTAGAGCCAGAGGAATGGCTTTTCGCGCACAAGCTTGGGCACATGATTGGGGCAATGATGATGCCGAAATGATTAGCCGTGCTGCCGAAGGATTACTTATCTCAAATCATTCATATGGAATGAGAGTGTTTACGCTGTATGGTAGTCTTTTAATCGATATGTATCGGTTCGGGTTCTACGATCAAGAATCTAAAAATTGGGATGACATTATGTATAATGCCCCACATTACTTAATCGTAAATGCTGCCGGAAATGACAGAAGACACGCTGCTCAAGGACCAAATAAAGGAGGTTTTGACATGCTTACAGGACATTCTTGTCAAAAAAACGGCATTACCGTGGCCGCCGTTCGTCAAGTCAGTAATTATACAGGACCGAACAGTGTGCACATGTCTGCATTCAGCAATTGGGGTCCAACTGATGATGGTCGTATTAAACCGGATATTTCAGGACAAGGCGTAAATCTTTATTCTTCTGTGGCTGACTCTGATCATGCTTATGATTCATATAGTGGAACTTCTATGGCCTCTCCCAACGTAACCGGAAGTCTTATTCTTTTACAACAACATTATCATGAATTATACGGTAGTTATATGTGGGGCTCCACACTGAAAGGTTTGGCTCTTCACACCGCTGATGAAGCGGGAAGTCATCCGGGACCTGATTATAAATATGGATGGGGACTACTGAATATTGGAAAAGCAGCGGTAACAATTTCTGATAACGGCATTAAATCTTCCATTCAAGAAATTACACTAAACAGTGGAGATACTTACACTTTTACTGTAAATGCTGATGGCACTGTGCCTCTAATGGCTAGTATCTGTTGGACCGATCCTGCCGGAAGAGTTCTTAGAGGATCTCCTGCCCAACTACTTGATAATCCAACTCCCGCTTTGGTAAATGATTTGGATATCAGAGTCACTAAAGGTAGTACTACTTACTATCCTTGGAAAATGAATCCTGCCAATCCGAATGCTGCTGCTACAAAGGCAGATAATACTGTTGATAATATCGAAAAAATAGAGATTAATAATCCTAGTGGATCCTATACTGTTACAATTAGCCACAAGGGAACACTAAAATCCGGGAAACAAAAAGTTTCGTTAATCATTACCGGTATTTCTAATTCTTTTGCCATTAATTCAACAAATGGAGATTATAAGGCTGTCTGCTCTGATGCAAATACATCGGTTTCTTATAATTTTAGATTTAGCACAAACTCCGGATATAGTGGTGTTACAAATTTTAGTGCCAATGGACTACCTAGCGGGGCAACTGCTTCTTTTTCCCCAAGCTCACTGAACGGGAACGGAAATTTCAGTATTCAAATCAATGGACTCAATAATGTTGCATCCGGACTGTACACTATAGACATTATAGGACAACATGGCAGTGTAACTAAAATCAAACAAATAAAACTTCGTGTACTAAAAAATACATTTACCACTCAAAACCTAAGCAGTCCTGCCAACAATGCTGTTGATGTGCTACGCCCCGTTACTTTGTCTTGGCAAGAAAATGTCAATGCAGAAAAATATATTGTTGATGTGGCATTCAATCCTGACTTTTCAAACATGCTAGCTCAATATACCGTAACCTCCACAAGCATAAATATAGAACAGACAACAAATGGTGTGAGTAATGGAACCAAGTATTATTGGCGAGTCAGACCTGTCAATCAATGTGCTCAGGGAAATTATTCTCCTGTTTACAATTTCAAAACTCTGGTAATCAATTGTAATCAAGGATTTAATACAACTGCCGTGACAATTCCGGCATCAAGCGCCAACCCGACTACATCGGTTTTAAACTACTCACAATCCGCTAATATTGATCAGTTAAAGGTATTTGTTGATATCACGCACTCTAAAGTATCTGACCTTGAAATCAAATTAAAAAGTCCGTCGAATACAGAAACCGTTCTGAATGCTTCCGGAACTTGTTCAGGGAACTATCATAATATTTCCGTCACATATGACGATACTGCGGATGATTTTGTTGACTGCAACTCAGGAAGTCCGGCAATTGGCGGAACCATTAAGCCGGCAGAAAGTCTCACTAGTTTCAACGGAGAAAATGCTCAAGGAAACTGGACATTGTCTATTTCTGATCCTGTATCCGGAAATGGGGGGACTCTGAATATGTGGGCTTTAGAAGTCTGTACGGCAACATATCTGACCATTGAAGATCAAAGTTTTGATACTTTTAAGGTATGGCCTAACCCAACAGATGGTCAGTTGAATGTCAAACTAAGTGCACATAAATTAATCCGATTGAAATTAATTGATTTCTCAGGAAGAATAATGTTTGATCGAACATATAATAATACCGGTGATGTTTTCACACAAAGTGTTGTTTTTGGAAATATGAAGCCCGGTATTTATTTACTACAAGTTGAAAGTGGAAATCAAAAAGATGTTAAGAAAATAATTTTCAAATAATCTTTCACTTATAAATAAAAAGGGGGCTCTTGAAAAAACAGCTCCCTTTTTTTGTACTTTTGAAAAATGAAAAAAAACCTAATCTACGGTATAAGACCTATTATTGAAGCCATTGAATCGGGAGAAAGTATCGATAAACTTTTTGTTCAGAAAGGTTTAAGAGGACAATTATCTCATGCACTGCTTAAAATTCTTAAAGAAAAAGGCATAAACTATCACAATGTTCCGGTTGAAAAACTAAACAGGCTCACTAAAGAGAATCATCAAGGGGCAGTTGCTTATATTTCACCTATTAAGATTTATAAATTGGACGAACTTCTTGAAAAGACATTTCAAAACGATAAATTCAATACATATTTACTCTTGGACGGCATCACCGATCCGAGAAACTTTGGCGCCATCATCAGGACCGCTGCTGCCACCAATGTGTCCGGTATTATCGTCTCTGAAAATGCTTCGGCTCCTATTAATGAAGATACTGTAAAAACATCTGCCGGCGGAATTTTTTCCGTTCCTATTGCAAAGGCGAAACATTTAAAAGATGCTATCTATGCCCTGAAAGCTGTTGATGTTCAAGTATTTGCCGCAACAGAGAAGGCAAAAAACCTTGTCTATGATGCCAATCTCAATCAGTCGGTTGCATTTATCATGGGAAGTGAAGGTAGAGGAATCAACCCAAGTGTACTTAAAATTGCAGATTATCAATTCAAATTGCCCATGCTCGGAAAAATAGATTCTCTGAATGTCTCAGTGGCTTGTGGTGTAATGCTCTATGAAAGTCTCAGACAAAAAATCTAGTGTCGTCAAATCAAGCTATTATTATCATGCCAAGTCTTGTTAATTTTGTTGAGAGCAAGGCTGAATTCTTTAACTTACAATACACCGATTTGATGCTGAACCAATCACATTTTTAGATAAAATGCTCGAGTCAGTTTGGTATATTCATTGGTGTATTGATGTCGCTTTTTTTCTATAACGAGCTCATTTTT
>CAZAXU010000078.1:0-4157 GCA_964489245.1 uncultured Flavobacteriaceae bacterium | reverse complement strand
CGTAAAGTTGAAAGTTCGTAAAGTTGAAAGTTCGTAAAGTTGAAAGTTCGTAAAGATGAAAGTTCGTAAAGATGAAAGTTCGTAAACTTATAACTTTTTTATTCTGTGCTAAACCCTTCTGTCATGAATAATAACAATTTCACTTTGCTCAAGGGCATTGTCAACCAAGGCAGGAACATTGATACGCGAGCATTCTTGTCTGACATAGTTTAGGTTGGCTTTTGTTTCGGGTGATTTCGGGGTGAATAGTGCGCAAGTATCGTCGTGTGGCAGGATAGAAATCTGGAATGTGCCGATATCCTCTGCTTTTTGAATAATATATTTCTTATCCAATGCCACCAACGGGCGAATAACCGGCATGTTTGTGGCGTCTTCTGTGGCGCTCATATTTTCAAGTGTTTGTGAAGCCACCTGACCCAATGAATCTCCGGTGATCAGCGCCTTGGCATTTTCTGTTTCGGCAATTTTCTCTCCGATTTTCAACATAATACGCCTGAGTAAGATCAAGCGAAGCTTGGCATCGGTGTTTTTGGCGATTGCCTCTTGAATTTCCAAGATAGGAATCAAATAGAGTTTGATTTCTCCCTGAAAATCGGTTAGTTTTTGGGTCAATTGTTTCACCTTATCAATTGATTTCGGAGATGTTTTTGGCACAGAATGAAAATGCGCTGCGGTGATGTGCAAACCGCGGTTCATTGCCATGAAAGTGGATACGGGCGAATCTATTCCGCCGGAAAGCATGGCAATTGCCTTGCCTGATGTGCCAACAGGCAGTCCGCCGATTCCCGAAATGATTTTGCTGTAGATTACAGTCTGACTCCCGCGAACTTTAATATGAAGAGTGAATTCCGGTTTTGTCAAATTCACGCCTTTGCCGAATCGGAGATTGATGGCACTGCCAACTTTTCTGCCGATATCCATAGAAGAAAACGGAACACTTTTATTGATTCTTTTGCCTCTGACCGCAAAATTTGAAAATTCGTTTTTATGTTTATCAACATGCTCAAGTGATTTTTCAATAATCTCATCCATAGAAATTCCGCAAGTGTCGGCAACATAAAAACCGGTGATTCCGGGTGTCTTTGACAAAACATATAGAATTTTTGGGAGAATATCCTCGGGAATATTCTCGTCAAGCTCAATAAAATAGGAGCCGCCGCGAGCATTAGTGTATGTCAAATATGGCTTATAAGCCTTGAGTTTACGCTTGATATTGCGAAGCAATTGTTTGACGAATATCTTTTGATTTTTTCCCTTGAGATAGATTTCTTCAAAATTGATAATAATAATTTTAGGCAGCATTCAGAACTTTGGTTTGTGAGATTAATAACACATTTCCAAAAGGATATGTGTTTTGATTTTTGTTGTCTGCTCGCCTCTCTTTTCATAAATTCAATCTGCCAATGCAAGCCATACAAAACTATGTAAAAAAACTCGCATCGGCAATTGAATTTTATTCGAGATAATTATTTTTTCATCAGCTTGTATGCCTGCTTATGATTTTTTGTGCTTAATTCGCACAAATAGAAACCTTTAGGCAATCGTGTTCCACTTGCATTATCACCATGCCACTTCACTTGATGTGTTCCTGCATCCAAGCTTTTGTTGAGCAAAGTTCTGATTTTTCTTCCCATGATATCATAGATTTCAATCTTTACTGTTTCTTTTTTGTCCAAAGAAAAGCTTATTGTAGTTTCTTCGGAGAAAGGATTCGGATAGCTTTTTATCCTGAAATTGTCGATAGAAAAACTACGAATACCGGCTGAGCTTGGCGTGATATGTGCATAATATACATCTTCTCCTCCGTTCAATGTGTTTGCCCAAGCAAGATGTGCGCCGTTGTTATCAGAAATCATATCAAAATAGTCTCCCATTTTTTGTTGATTCGGATAGCCGATATGAGGATTAAAAGAAGCAGAAAGTTTTTCGTTTGCAGACCAAGTTTGTCCTTGGTCGGTGGAGTAGGAATAATATAGCGCAGATTTGTGCGGAGTGCTCGAGGGCGCATCACGTGTGTCAAGCCAGACGGCATCAATTCTGCCGTTTGGCGCAACAGACATGGTTCCAAACCATTGATAATTGCTCGTTCCGGTATCGTTGTTGATGCGTATGGGCGCATCAAAAGTTTGTCCGCCATTTGTGCTTCTGGCAAACATGACATCTCCCGGATCAGAATTTGAATTGCGTTTGACAGATGCAAGCACATAAACATTTCCATGACCTGTTCCGTTGGATTTGTCAACAGCAATCCATGCTTGTCCCAATAATCCTGCGGGATTGATAGGAGACCAACCGTCTAAATTTCCTCCAAGATCTACAGTCACCGGACTGCTCCATGAAATATTGCTGCCGGCATTCTGAGCATTAGAAGATTTTCTTACGGCAATTGAGTTGGTTGAAATTCCTACGGCATATAAATTTCCATCGGGACCAACAGCAATTGTCCCCCATGACAGCCTGTGTCCGGACGAACAATTTTCATAACTGTCTCCTCCGTTTGTAGAACGAGTAAAAGCACCTGTACAGGCAGAGATACCCGGAGACCAAGAAGCATAAATGTTATCTTTTCCAGCTCCGTTTGTTCTGTCAATTTCCATCCACTGTTTGTCACCTCCTTGTGCAAAAATGCCACTATCCCATGCAGTGCCGTTATCTGAAATTCGAAAAACCGTGCATTGAAAATTGCTGTTGTTCACAACCTTCAAGCTGTTATAATAGAAATTACCATCGGCATCAAAACTAAGAACAGGATCGGAGCGAAAAACACCGGGTTCTATTACGCCGGGATTTGTCCACGTCTGTCCGCCATTTGTTGAATAGGCATATCCTGCTTGTCTGAAGTTATTATTGATACTGTTAAACTGTCTCCAACCAATTACAATCCTGTTCGGGTCGGTTGGATCTACTGCAATTGATGTCTCGTTTCCGGCATCTCCCACAATATTGTTCCCATTGGAATCAATATTCACTTGTGTGGTAAAAAAATTACTACTTTTGTATGTATATGCCGGTGTTCTGTCCATACGCTCAAGCGATACCGGAACATATTTGTCATCGGGAACTTCATTATGCATTAATTTCAATTTTTTGTTTTGAGAAAATGAAATTATCGGCGCAATAAAGAATATTAATAATAAGAAATAAGCAGTTCTACTGAAATCGGGGTCATTTTTGATTTTCATATCTATTCATTTTTGAGTTATTATGCTTCAGGTTAAAAAGCAAGAATTACGCCAAAGCCAAATGATAAAAGTTAAATTAATATTTAAAGAATGTTAATTTTCTTGAAGGTGCTTTTAATTGCTTTTTTTTGTTTTTTTCTTCATCACAAACATATCAAAAAGCCAAGTGATGGTGAAAGTGGGTATGAAATCGGTTCCGGGAATTGCCTCTTCGATAAAAGAAATGATTCCACTTGTTTTTCCTAGTGCCCCCGGATACATTTTGCTTAGCAACCAATAGGATAGAGGTGCCCAAATGATGTCAGAGAATTCTCCAACACCGGGAATGCCGAAAGACAACAAACCTATGGCATCAAAAAGAATGCTGAAAATTAATCTTCTGAAAGCATATTTATTCATCTTTGAGATATTTTTTGAACTGAGATTTGAATTTTTCAACTTTAGGGATAATCACAAATTGACAATATGGATTGTTCGGGTTGTTTTTGAAATAGTTGTGATGATAGTCTTCTGCTTCATAAAATTTTGTAGCCGGAAGAATTTCCGTTACGATAAATCGGTCAAATATATCTTGTTCATTGAGATATTTGATATAAGCTTCCGCCAATTTTTTTTGTTCATCACTCATATAGAATATGCCGGAGCGATATTGAGGACCAAAATCATTTCCTTGGCGATTCAATGTAGTAGGATTATGAGTGGCAAAAAATATGCGTAATAAATCTTCATAACTGACAATATTCGGATTATACATAATTCTGATAGCCTCTGCGTGTCCGGTGTCGCCTGTTTTTACTTGTTCATAAGTAGGTTTTTTAGTTTCCCCTCCAATATATCCGGGAGCAACAGATAAAATACCTTTTATATTCTTGTAGACGGCTTCCATGCACCAAAAGCATCCGCCCGCGAAGATTGCTGTTTTTGAATTCATACAGAGGGTTTAATAATTTCACAGGCTAAAATATATATTATTTT
>CAZAXU010000077.1:0-4292 GCA_964489245.1 uncultured Flavobacteriaceae bacterium | reverse complement strand
GAGTTGTTACTGTCATTGGTTTATTTTATGATAGGGAGACAACAAATTCTGCTGGGCTTGGTCAATGTTTCTTTAGGCACTTATTTGGTCTATTTGGTCTATAAAGCAGCTTATCTTTTATGGCAGGATAACATAGCTGCCCAAAAAGCGGCATGGGCAACAACTTTGTTTCCTTTATTGATGGTGGAGTCCGCTTTGATTTTAAGAGAACTTCCTATTATGATTTTTTTGATGTTGGGGATAATTTCATTTATTAAGTTTTGGAAGTATAAACAAAAAACAAAAATTTTCGGATTCATTATATATACTTTTATTGCATCTCTTTTTCATTCGGGCGTATTGTTTATTTTGATAGGTTTTTTGTTTTTTATCAATTTTAATACAAAAGGCAGCAACGTGTTGACCAGACTTTTTTCTGTTGTTTTGGTGGTTTCTACGCTTTATTTGATGAATGAAACCGGTATTGGCACCAACAAAATAGGGGGGTCTTTTGATAAAAGTATTGAATTATTGCAAAAAAGGGAACAATATGATGTGCATGGTGGCTCGCATTATCCGGAATGGATGCGTTTGTCCGGTGATGGAGGAGATTTGTTAAAAATACCGATTCGATATGTTACTTTTCTTTTTTCACCCTTGATGCCTTGGCTGGTGCGTTCTGTTTGGCACTCTGTAGGACTAATCGATGCGGTTTTATATTTTTGGATGTTGTATGTAATTAGAAAACATAGAAAAATATTTAAGTTTAATGAAACGGCAAAAGCCATTTTTATTATGGTTTTGTTAACGGTTCTGGTATTTTCTTTGGGAGTAACCAATGTGGGAACAGCCATTCGGCACCGGGCAAAATTGGCACCTTTATTGATTGTTTTGGCAGCAGGTATGAACAGACAACAACTGTTGTTATATCAAAAACAATTTATGGATTATGTCAATCGGTTAAAAGAAAGGAGGCTTTAGTATAATACCACTATAAATTCAGTTCATTGTTTAAGTTGAAAAAAATGAGAAAATGCAGTTTAAAAATTCAACTGGGAAACAATAAAATTAAGTTAGCCTTAATAAATGTGTAGCCTTCAAAAAGGGGAAGGCTACAAAACGACCTTAAAATGATTAGAATTAGTCCTAAAAAAAGAAATTGTATATGAAAATTGTTTTCTCATCAAATGTTGCTTGGAGTATTTATTTGTTCAGACGTAGTTTGTTGTTGGACCTCCAAAATGAAGGGCACAAAATATATACTGTTGCTCAAAATGATACTTATGTTATGAAATTACAATCTTTAGGTTTCAATTTCACTCCTGTTACTATAAATAACAATAGTAAAAATCCTTTTTCCGATATTAAATTAGTGTATAAATACCTAAAAATTTATAGAAATATTAAACCGGATATCATTTTACATAATGCCATAAAACCAAATATCTATGGAACCATTGCTGCCGGATTATTAGGTATTCCTACAATAAATAATATTTCCGGCTTAGGAACTTTATTTATAAAAAAATCTTTAGCCACCACGATTGCTAAAATATTGTATAAACTTTCTCAAAGTATGGCAACAAGCGTTTTTTTCCAAAATTCGCATGATAGAGAACTGTTTTTTGCAAATAAATTAGTGGGCAAATCAAAAGCCAAATTGATACCGGGTTCCGGTGTTAATACGCAAAAATTTCATCCGAAATTAAACATCCGTCATGATAATAATGTTTTTGAATTCTTGTTTATAGCTCGCTTGATAAAAGATAAAGGACTCAATGAATATCTACAAGCAGCTGAAATATTAAAAGAAAAACATAAAAATAAAATCATTTTCAGTATTTTGGGACCTTTTTATCAAGCCAATGAAACTGCCATAACACCGGAAGAATTACAGATATTTCAAGACAAAAATATCATCAATTATTTAGGCGAAACAGACGATGTGCAAAACGAAATAGCTCATACAAATGCTGTGGTATTGCCTTCGTACAGAGAAGGTTTATCCAAAGTTCTTATTGAAGCAGCCGCTATGGAAAAACCCATCGTTACAACAAATGTTCCCGGCTGTAAAGATGTGGTAGAGGATAGTTACAATGGTTTTTTATGCGAAGTAAGAAATGCTAAGGATTTAGCAGATAAAATGGAAAAAATGTTTTTGTTAAATAAGGATGATTTAGCAAAAATGGGTAAAAATGCCAGACAGAAAGTCTTGGATGTTTTTGATGAAAGAATTATCATTGATATTTATAAAAGAGAAATATATGACGTTCTTAAGAACAAAGATAAAATCACCTGAACATTTTAAAAACAGTCATAAAAATAAGTTTGATGTCTTTAAGCAGATTTCTATGCGCCAAGTATTCTTTGTTGATTTGGATTTTATGAGGCATGATTTCATTGACATAAGTTTTTTCAGGGTCATCAGAAGCTCCTAGAATTTGTTCTTCATCTATATATTTCAAAGATGCGTAGTCTGTAATTCCGGGAAGAACATTTAGCACTTCTCTTTGTTCTTTTGTGTATAAATCGGTATATTTTTTAACTTCCGGACGTGGCCCTACAAAGCTCATATCTCCCTTCAGAATATTAATAAGTTGTGGCAGTTCATCCATTTTTGTTTTACGCAGAAAACGTCCGACTTCGGTTATTCGAGTATCCTTTTTTCCCAAACTTAACAAGCCTTTTTTGTCTGCATTGGCAGTCATGGTTCTAAATTTATAAATTTTAAAAGGAACGCCGTCCTTTCCTATTCGTTCCTGTAAATAAAAAATGTTTCCTGTGCTGTTCAACTTAATGAATATTGCGATTAGTAGAAAAAAAGGCAATAACATCAGTAGCCCAATGATGGAGAAGAACAAATCAAATAAACGTTTCATTAAATAAATTTTTTGACAGATTTCACTACGGCTTCAACAATTTTTTTTAAGTCGTTGTCTGATAAATCTTGATAAACCGGAAGCGTAATAAGTCTGCTGTAATTATCAAAACTAACAGGAAAATCATCTATTTTATAGCCTCTGTTTTTATAAACAGTCAACATGGGCAGGGGTTGAAAATGAACATTTACGGAAACCTCCGATTTAAAAATATCATCGATAATTTGATCTCTTGTTGTTTCGTTTATATTTTTAATTCTTAACAAATACAAATGATAAGATGACTCTTTTCGGTTGCTTTTGTATAACGGTGATTCTGCCCAATCGTATGTAGAGAATTTTTCATCATAAAATTTAAAAATTTCTTTTCGTCGTTTTAAATTTTCATTGTCGTAATATTTTAAACTGACTAGACCGAGAGCTGCCTGAATATCAGTCATATTCCCTTTGTATCCGGCTTCTAAAACATCATATCGCCAGTTCCCAATTTGTGTTTTTGCCAAAGCATCTTTACTTTGTCCGTGGAGACTATACATATTCAAATATTTATATATTTCTTCAGGATTAAAATTGTCGGGGAGATTTAAAGTAATAGCCCCTCCTTCAGCTGTAGTTAGATTTTTAACTGCGTGAAAAGAAAATACGGAAATATCTGTCAAACTGCCTGATTTTTTTCCTTGGTAGTTTGCGCCGAAAGAATGTGCAGCATCGGATAAAATCAATATTCTTTCCAATTTTTTTTGATTATTACTATTGGCTTTAAATATTTTTTTTATATCCTTTCTTTTTACTAAATCATTGATTTCATCGTAGTCTACCGGATATCCTGCAATATCAACCGGAATAATAACTTTAGTCTTGTCGGTTATGGCTTTTTTAATAGCTTTTATGTTGATATTGATATCATCAGAGTTGGTGTCAACCATCACGGGAGTAGCACCTGTATGTACAACTACGTTGGCTGTGGCCACGTAAGTGTAAGCGGGGATGATGACCTCGTCTCCCTCGCCAATACCAAACCAACGCAAAATAAGTTCTAGTCCGAAAGTGGCGGAATTTACAGCTAACACTTTTGACACGTTGCAGTATTCAGCTAATTTTTTTTCAAAAAGCTTGGTTTTAGGTCCGGTAGTAATCCAACCTGATTTTAAGGTGTCAACAACTTCATCAATGTGTTCTTGGCTAATATGTGGTGGGGAAAATGGAATCATTTATTTTTTTTTCAAAAGTACGTCTTTTATACAAATCTTAAAAATGGAATATGAAAAAAAAAAATCATGTAACCATTAGTGCCTGAATGATTTTATCGATGCACAAAGGAGATAAATAACACACACTCAAGGTGGCTGAGTGATTTTCTGATCCGGACACTTCGGTATAAATTTTGCAAGGTGGTTTCGATACAATCCGCTTGCAGAGGACTGCTCAACCGCC
>CAZAXU010000076.1:0-4309 GCA_964489245.1 uncultured Flavobacteriaceae bacterium | reverse complement strand
TAAAAGAAATCGCCGTGCCAATCGAAAAATCTAAACAATCATGACGAGCCGCCAAAAAGGATTGCTTTTTGCCACGCTTGCCGCACTAATTTACGGTGTAACTTTCACCGTTGCCAAAGACGTAATGCAAACACATATCACATCATTTGCTTTTGTCTTGATGCGTGTGAGCGGCGCCATGGGGGTTTTTTGGTTGTTTTCTTTTTTTGACAGAAATAAACCTCAAGAGAAAATCAATCAAAAAGACTATATCAATTTTTTTATAGCCGCAGTTTTCGGAATTGCAATAAATATGTTGAGCTTTTTAAGCGGTTTGCATCTGACTTCGCCCATTTCCGCATCTGTTTTGATGATTACGGCACCCATTTTCGTGATGATCTTCTCATTTATGTTTTTGAAAAATCCCTTGACTTCTTTCAAAATCACAGGTGTTTTGCTCGGAATGGCAGGTGCCGCTTTTTTAATTCTGTATGGAAAAAAAACAGGCATGCATGCTTCCAATCCGAAATTGGGTAACATCTTGGTGGCACTCAATGCCGCATCTTATGCATTCTACTTGATTTTGGCAAAACCCATTCTCGAAAAATACAGTCCGGTGACTTTTGCAAAATGGCTCTATACATTCGGGTTTTTGTTGGTGTTGCCTTTTACCGTCAAAGAATTTGTCCATTTGGAATGGACACAAATTCCTATAGAAGTTCATGCCAAAATTGCTTTTGTTGTTGTTTTCTCAACTGTTTTAACCTATTTGTTTAATTTGATTGCACTGGCAGCACTCAAACCCACCACCATGAGTGTTTTTATTTATTTGCAACCGCTTATTGCCAGTATTTTTGCTATTTTTGTGGGTGCAGATAATCTGAATTGGACAAAAATAATTGCCGCCGTATTGATTTTCTCAGGCGTATATTTGGTGACCAAATCAACGGCAAAGAATACTAAAAAAACAAATCTATGATACAATCAATGACAGGATTCGGAAAAGCCGAAACATCTACCGAAGAAAAAAATATCAATATTGAAATCCGTTCATTGAACAGTAAAAATATCGATTTAAAAACACGCGTTCCTTCTCATTATAAAGAAAAAGAAATGCTCATTAGAAAGATTTTGACAGAAAGGCTCAAACGCGGAAAAGTTGATTTTTCTCTCTCGGTGGATTATATTGCCGACAGACCCAGAAACAGCATCAATCAAAATGTGCTTTTGGCTTATATCAGCCAACTCAAAAATATCAATCCTAACTATGACGATAACCAATTGGTTGCCGCTTGCTTGCGTCTGCCCGATGTTCTTAAAGCCAAAGATGAAGAAATTGATGAAAACGAGTGGCAAAATATTCATGAAACAATATCAGAAGCTGTTGATAAGCTGATTGCATACAGAAAAGATGAAGGAAAATCTCTTGAAACCGATTTGTTTGTTCGTATTTCAAATATCAAAAAACTCTTGCGGAAAATTGTCAAACTTGACCAAAACAGAATTGAAAATATCAAAACCAGATTGCGCAAAGCCGTAGAACAACTTCAAACTGATATAGATGAAAATCGTTTTGAACAAGAACTGATTTATTATCTCGAAAAATATGATATCAACGAAGAAAAAGTTCGGCTGACAAATCATTTGGACTATTTTATTTCGGAATTTCAAAACAACGAAGAAGCCAAGGGCAAAAAACTTGGGTTCATCACTCAGGAAATGGGGAGAGAAATCAATACCATCGGGTCAAAAGCCAATGACAGCGATATCCAGCAACTCGTGGTTCAGATGAAAGACGAATTGGAAAAAATCAAAGAACAAGTGCTGAATGTGTTATAAACAATCATGAACGATTATATCCAAACATTGGAAACGGAATTCAGTAAAAATGCCCATCCGGAAATCGCATCAGGACAGAAGGCTTATATGAAAAATCATTTTGAATTTTTCGGTTTGACTTTTCCCGTAAGACGAGAAATTCAGCGCACATTTTTGATTAAAAAATATTTACCGCCTAAGAAAGATGCAAACAAAATCATAGAGATTCTTTGGAAAAAACCCGAGAGAGAATATCAGTATTTTGCACAAGAATTTGCAGAGAAATATGTTCGTGAACTCGAGCCTGAAGATATTGCGCTTTTTGAATATATGATTTGTCATAAATCATGGTGGGACACGGTTGATTTTATTGCCGTGAAATTGGTCGGAACATATTTCAAAAAATATCCTGAACAAATTGAAACATATGTTGAAAAATGGTTAGCATCCGAAAATATTTGGTTGCAAAGAACCGCTTTGCTTTTTCAGTTGAAATATAAGACTGCTTTAGACCACAAACTTCTGAGTCAAATTATTCGTAAACTTTTGGGAACAAACGAATTCTTTATCAATAAAGCCATTGGTTGGGTGTTGCGCGAATATGCTAAAACCAATCCGAACTGGGTAGTCGATTTTGTGAGACAAACAGCCTTGAGCAAACTGAGTGAAAGAGAAGCCCTAAAACATATTAAATAAAAAAAACATGTATGACTATATTATCGTAGGTTTTGGCATTGCCGGATTTTCATTTGCCCAACAATTGGAAGAAAACAAAAGAAATTTTGTGGTTTTTGACAACAATTCTCAACAATCAACACGAATTGCCGGAGGCATGTATAATCCTATTATTCTCAAAAGATTTACACCCGCATGGCAAGCAGCAGAAATGCTGCCTTATGCTCTGCTTCAATTTCAAAAGGCAGAGCTGAAATATCAAAACAAATATATCCACCCGATTGATATCTACAGAAAATTGGCTTCGGTTGAAGAGCAAAATAACTGGACGGTGGCATCAGACAAACCCGTGATGCGTGATTTTATGCAAGAAATCACCTATAAAACAATAGACGGCATCAAGGCGCCTTTTGGTTTTGGCGTGCTGAAAGGAACCGGAATTGTCAATGTAACCAAACTTTTGAATGATGCCATTTCAAGACTCAAGAAATATGAGCAAATTATTTCTGATGATTTTGATTATGCTGCACTGCAAATTTTTGATGAGTATGTGCAATATAAAAATATCAAAGCCAAAAAAATTGTTTTCGCTGAAGGATTCGGACTCAAAAATAACCCGTTTTTCAAGCAACTTCCGCTGATGGGCACCAAAGGTGAAATGCTAATGGTTGAAACCGAAACTCCCGTTCCTCATATTGTTAAATCGGCTGCATTTCTTGCTCCAAATATCGAGAACAAAAAACAATGCTATGTGGGGGCTACTTATAATTGGGAAGACAAAACCAACCGTCCCACGGAAACAGCTCGAAAACACTTGGAAAAGAAATTGGCAAAACTCTACGATAAAGCCTATAAAGTTGTTTTGCAAAAAGCCGGTATTCGTCCCACTGTCATCGACCGAAGACCTTTGGTGGGCACCCACAAAAAATACAAAAATTTGGCTGTACTCAACGGCATGGGAACACGCGGAGTGATTTTGGCACCGACAAGCGCAAAAATTCTTTTTAAACATCTGGAATTTGAAATGAAAATTCCCGAAGAAATGAATAGCAACCGATTTGACAAACCGTGATTATGCAAGAAAGACTGAAACAAATCAAAACATTGTCGGCAGACAGAAAGCAAGAAAACATAAAACTGATTCAAAAAATCAAAAAGAAAAAACCTAAGAATTTTGACTATCTCATGCTGGAACTTCACGATGATGTTTTTATGAAAACAGATTGTTTGGCATGCGCCAATTGTTGTAAAACCACCAGCCCGATTATCACCGAAAAAGACTTGGAAAGAATTGCCAAGTTTCTGAAAATGAAAGCCTTTGCATTCATTGAAAAATATTTAGAAAAAGACACGGACGGGCTTTGGATGTTCCAACAAACACCTTGTGTTTTTTTGGATTCTGACAATTATTGTCTGATTTATGAAGTTCGCCCCAAGGCATGTCGGGAATATCCGCATACCGACAGAAAAAAGAACATTCAATTGCTGAATTTGCACTTGAAAAACATAGAAATCTGTCCGGCGGTTTTTGATATTTTTGAGCTTTTAAAAGAGAATGTTTAGCCGGTAATTTTTTGTGAATAACCGAAGACCGTATAAAAGCCATCATATAGAAATTCCGATTTCGGGAACTTTACTGTCGTGATTCTTAGTTGCCGTGAATGCACGGAATATTTTGAAAGTAAAGCTTTGCAGACTCTTCTGAAAGCTGAAAAATCATTAATTTTGAACCACTTTCCTGAATTGCTTTATGCTCAAGATTTTGCTCTGTTGCACTACGCCGGACTTTCTGCTTTAAACTCCATGCAAAAAACATAACAACTGAAAATTTGCACAA
>CAZAXU010000075.1:0-4637 GCA_964489245.1 uncultured Flavobacteriaceae bacterium | reverse complement strand
TCAAGCTTTTCACATGACTCAATTGATGAGAATAGCGTTGAAATTTATTGCTCCAAATTCCTTTTTCATCAATCGGGTCAATATGCGCATTTCCGTGTGAATGATAGATTTGTCCATTGCCAATCAAAAAACCTACATGAATGATTTTGCCTTTGGCATTGGAAAAAAATGCCAGATCACCGGCTTCTGCATCTTTCAAATCAATATTTTCCCCTTGTAACGCCTGTTGTGAAGCATTGCGCGATAAGTTGTAGCCACACATTTTATATGCCATTTGTGTCAGTCCCGAGCAATCCAGACCGAAATGTGTTTTTCCGCCCCAGAGATATGGCGCATTCAAATAAGATAAAGCAATTTTGAGCACTTCCATCTTGTCATGTTTTCCCGTGATGAAGTTTCCTTTCAACTCACCTGTCTCATCTCCCAACCTTAAACTTCTGTTCGTAGGATTAAAATGCGGCAACAAGCTTCCCATCGGAAGCATAAATTTTCCTGATTTTGGAAAAACCACTTCACATAGAACATCAGATGTATAATATTGTTGTTCTCGATTGATTTCATAAAATTCTTCCTGAGAAATTTCCAACACCACCTTTTCATCAATCCAACCTTCATAGTTATCATAAGCAGTCCTGATATATTTCCATTGATGGTGCGTTTCGAGAATTTCAAAAGTATCTCCAAACAACATTTGAGTCATGATTTCAGACTCATCGGCGTATGATGCACGAATAGGAACGATTGTGGCAAAGTTTATAGCAAACATCTTATGAGTCAAAAATTAAAAGCTGAAAGTTGTTATATCAGAAATCAAATCATCTCAAAAAAACAACTTTCAACTTATTTGATATTATTCATTTTCAATAATCATAGCACCGGCTCCTCCGCCTCCATTGCAAATTCCTGCAGCACCATATTTAGCATCATTCTGTTTCAAGACGGAAATCAACGCCATCACAATGCGTGTGCCGCTAACCCCTAACGGATGTCCCAAAGAAACAGCTCCTCCGTTGACATTGCATTTGTCCGACGGCAAATTCATCAATTTTTCATTGACCAAGCTCACCACTGAAAAAGCTTCATTCAATTCAAAATAATCCATATCTCCAATTCCTAATCCTGCTTTGTCTAATGCTTTAGGCACTGCTTTTGCCGGTGAAGTAGTGAACCATTTCGGATCTTGAGCAGCATCTGCATAAGAGACTATTCTTGCCAAAGGTTTAACACCCAATTCTTCCGCTTTTTTTCTCGTTGTCAAGATTATGGCAGCACCTCCATCGTTTATTGTAGAAGCATTTGCTGCGGTCACTGTTCCTTCTTTGGTGAATACAGCCCGCAATGAAGGAATTTTCTCAAATCTAACATTCTTATATTCTTCATCTTCTTCAAAAACAACAGGATCTCCTTTACGTTGCGGAATCTCAACCGGAACCACTTCGTCTTTGAATTTTCCTGTTTTCCAGGCTTCAGCAGAACGATTATACGATTTCACGGCATATTTGTCTTGTTCTTCTCTTGAGATTTTATATTCATCGGCACACATATCGGCATAAACACCCATATGTTTCATTGTGTATATATCCGTTAGCCCATCGAGAACTAAACCGTCTCTGAGCTTAATGTCTCCTAATTTTTGTCCATTTCTGCCTGCCAAATAGTGTGGAGCCATCGACATATTCTCCATCCCGCCTGCTACAATGATTTCAGCATCTCCTGCCTTAATAGCCTGAACAGCCATACTGATAGCTTTCATACCGGATGCGCAAACTTTATTCACGGTTGTTGCCGGAACAGTGTCAGGAATACCCGCATAAATAGCTGCTTGACGTGCAGGAGCTTGCCCTTCTCCGGCTTGTAATACATTTCCCATATAGACTTCATCGACTAAATCAGGATTCAAATTTATTTTTTTCAATGCGCCTTTTATGGCTACGGCACCTAATTTCGGTGCCGGAATTTTAGATAGCGAACCGTTAAAACTGCCTATAGGCGTTCTCGCCATCGAAATGATAACTATATCTTGTGGTGACTTCATATTGTTTTGTTTAAAATTGAACATAAAAATACAAATAAATTCATTAATGAAAAGCGTTTTGATAAAAAATACTTATTTTCGTCCTTGATATTTATTAGGCATGAAAGAAATTTTAAATAAGGTTTATAAAAACACCCACATAATCTACAAGGCTCTTATTTTTATAAGTACTTTGTTCTTAATTGTTTATTTCTTCCCAAAAGAAGGAAAATTTAAATATGATTTTGAAAAAAACAAACCTTGGCAATATGAGAGTCTATACGCTCCTTTTGATTTTACATTGAAGAAAACAGATGCAGAAATCCAAAAAGAAAAGGATTCTGTCGCTGAAAACATACCTTTTTTTATCAAAAAAGAATCCGTTGACATTGAAAGTATTCAGAAATCCGTCTTTGAACAAATCAATCAGAACACATCTCTTACGGATGAGGAAAAAACAATTCTTAAAAAATCAAGCCATAATATTATTTTTAAAATCTATAAAACAGGCATTATTGAACAACTCCCCAAAAATGCCAAGCAAGAAAAATTATATCTCATTGAAGAAAAAACAATCTCAGATATAGACATTAACAAATTATACACCACGCATCAAGTAAAAAATATTATTGAAAAAGTGCTGAGAACAAAACCGAAACTCAGAAAAATACTTCTGGAAATACTTTATTCCAATCTAAAAACCAACTTGAAAACAAATAATTTTTATCGACAAAAAATTCTAAAAGAAAAATTAGCAAATATCAGCACCAATAAAATACTGATTCCGAAAGGGAAATTTATCATTTCTAAAGGAGAAATTGTCAATAATCAAAAATTTCAGGAATTATATTCTCTAAAAATGATGTTTAGAGAACAAAATGTGGTTTCTAAAAAAATTATCTGGATTTATACAGGCTATAGTATTTTGGTTGCCATTGTTTTGGCAATGCTTCTTCTTTTTCTTGCCAAGTATAGAGAAGAAATTTTTGAAAATAATGTCAAACTCAGCTTGATTGTCTTCAACGTGCTGTTCATGATTATCATCACAACATTGGTTGTGAAATTTGATGCAAGTTACGTATATCTGGTTCCTATGGCGATTTTGCCCCTGATTCTCAAAGCCTTTTTTGATGCAAGAGTGGGGTTATTCGTTCATGTTTTAACCATCCTCTTGTTAGGTTTTGTTGTCCCTAACAGTTTTGAATTTATCTTCATTCAAATCATGGCAGGAATCGTAACCATTCTAACCGTATCAGAGCTGACAAAACGTTCCAATTTATTCAACTCCGTTGGAAAAATAATCTTCATATATATCATTGGATATTTTGCCTTTCATCTGATTCACGAAGGGAATATTGAGCTCATCAATGGAAAAACATTTATCTTATTCTTATTAAACGGTGTCCTAACCATCGCTCTTTCGCATCAACTCATTTTATTTTTTGAAAAAATATTCGGATTGGTTTCCGATGTATCTCTTCTGGAGTTATCCAACACCAATTCCAAATTATTAAAAATGCTATCGGACAAAGCTCCGGGGACTTTTAACCACTCGTTACAAGTTGCTAATTTGGCAGAAGCTGCCGCCAATGAAATTAAGGCAAATTCTCTATTGGTCAGAGCAGGCGCACTCTATCACGACATTGGAAAAATGAATAATCCGTTTTTCTTTACTGAAAATCAAACCTCAGGTGTCAACCACCACGATGATCTTGCTCCGGAAGAAAGCGCTAGAATCATCATTCAACATATCATTGATGGAATTGAAATTGCAAGAAAAAACAATCTCCCCGACAGAGTGATTGATTTTATCAGAACACACCACGGAACAAGCTTGGTGCAATATTTCTATAAAAAGGCACTTGAAAATAATCAGAGTGTTGATAAAGAAAATTTCAGATATCCCGGTCCCAATCCTTTTTCCAAAGAAACTGCCATTCTGATGATGGCAGACTCTGTTGAAGCCGCATCAAAAAGCTTACGGGAGCCTACGGCTCAAAAAATTGAAGAATTTGTTGAGAAGATAATTGATAATCAGCTATATGAAAGCTTATTGAACAATGCTGACATCACCCTAAAAGAAATCAATCTTATCAAAAAACTCTTTAAGAAAAAACTAAAAAACATCTATCATCTTCGCGTAGAATATCCCAAATAAAAAAAATATTTTTTTCTTGTGTTATTAATTATTTAGTTTTAAATTTGCATTCGCTAATTTGGAGTTGTCCAAAATAGCCTGGAGAGGTGCCGGAGTGGTAACGGAGCAGATTGCTAATCTGTCAGCTCGCAAGGGCTGCCAGGGTTCGAGTCCCTGTCTCTCCGCAACCTTTTTTTCGGGGTATAGCGAAGCCCGGTTATCGCGCCTGCTTTGGGAGCAGGAGACCGCAGGTTCGAATCCTGCTACCCCGACTTAAAAAGGCCAAATACACTTGTCTAGATGGTCTTTTTACGAATATATTGAAATAATGAAATGACAAAACAAGGTCGCGTAGCTCATCCCGAAGCATCGGGAGAATAGAGCATCCCGCATAAGCGGGACGGTCACAGATTCTTCTCGAAATATCGAGGCTGTTGCGATTATGAATTGAAATAATGAAATAACAAAACAAGGTCGCGTAGCTCA
>CAZAXU010000074.1:0-5131 GCA_964489245.1 uncultured Flavobacteriaceae bacterium | reverse complement strand
GGGGGAAAAATAAGAGAAAACGTTTTGTTTTGGCGTGATTTTTATAAAAAATCACGCCAAAACAAAACAATATAACAAAACATAATCGATTGAATAATAATTAAATACAAACATATGAAAATCTTAAAACAACTCACTTTTATAATCCTTTTCAGCGGTCTTATCTCATCCTGCAATTCTCTGCGAACCGCTGCTTTTGACCAATACTCATATCAGAAAGCCATTGAGATCAAAATTGACAGCAAAAATCTCATTGGAAAAGCCACAACACCCTATTCAGACCACTTACAAGAAATCGGAAATCTAGCCTTGGAAATAGAAAAAATTAAAGAATATGAAAAAAATAAAATCAACAATGAAATCACCTATACCATGTGGAAAATTTTAACCGATAAAAATAAAAATTTACTGGTAGGATTTTTTAAACGTTGGAAAGACAAAAAAACTTTATCGCCCGTTTTTGTTTCGGAAGCACAAAAACAAATCATGGAAACTTTGGATCTGTTGATTCAATATGAGGCAAAAAAAGACAAAGAGTCAAAAGGCAAATTGCTTGATCTTATTTCCAACAACTAATCACATTTTAAAATAATATTAATCTATAAAACAAAAAATATGGACTTTGAAAAACTTTTAAAAGAACTACAAACAGTTCTGCAAGAACTTTTTAAAAACAAGTATAAAGACTTTGAAAAAGAAGCCAAGAAAGACATTGATCAATTTCTGAAAGAAAGTAGAGACAAATTGGAACGATGGACTGTTCTTCTGTCAAATAAAGACATTACTATTGACGATTTTGAGTGGCTGGTCAAGAGCCAAAAAGATTTATTACTGATGAAAACCTTGCACAATGCAGGAGTGAACAAAATCAGTTTGGGACATTTTAAAAATAAAATAATCAAAACCATAATTAATACCATCATATCGGTTGTGTTATAAAACAAAATGAATATGACAGACAATCTTACAGAAAAAAAAATATCACAATATATTGAAACACATACATCTGAAAATAAGTTTTGGATAGACCTGAAGATGCTTGCCAAAGAATATGATTTGTCTGAAGGCACGATTGAAAAAATATTGTCTAAATCAGAAAATCTCATACAAAACAGAAACGGACAACTCACAACAAGAAATCTATATCGTGAAAAAGAATCGTTTTTGGTTAGACTAATCAATACATTAAAAAATAAAATTGACTAAAAATGGAGTTACTAAAATCAATTTTCACAGAAGGAGTTGTTCTATCTGCTGCCGGCGGACTGGCATTTCCTCTACTTACATTGCTGGAAAGAATTCAGCAGCCGAACGCAAAAAAAATAGATTTAAAAGATATTTCCTTTTATGTGAGTCTATTCATTTATTTCTTTTTAGCCAGCGTAATGGGATATATTTATTTCAACGGCAAAACCGACTTTGGCATCAATGACAGATTGCTCGCATTTCATGTTGGCATCACCTCTCCTTTGCTGATACGGTCTCTTGCCACTGCTCTACCCAAATCATTAACCCATAAAACCGACTAAAATTGACTATCAAAGAAGATAAAACCGTATATAATTGTCATACGCATGTCTTCACCATAGATCATGTGCCCAATTATTTTTCCAAAAAACTGATTCCGGTTTTTTATAAGATTTTTACCATGAATTTTATTAAATGGTATTATCGGAATTGCACTGCAAGAGGAAATCATCGTGTCAAAAAATTAAAACACAAATGGAACAAAATAAAATACGGCTTTTTGGATTTACTAAAAAAAACCATTTTGCTCTATTGGATTTATTTATTGCTGAAATTTGTTGTGAGTTGGGCAATAAAAATGCTCACAAATTTGATCAGAATTGACTTCCTATTCAACAAAAGGACCAAAGCTGCCTTCAATAGATACATCACAATGGGCAGATATTCAGTGGCTTATAAATCTCAATCAAAAATATTTGATTTGCTTGAAAAAAGCTATGCTCCAAATACCCGATTTGTTGTGCTGTCCATGGATATGGATTATATGCAAGCCGGCAAGCCGGCAGTTTCATATCTGAAACAAATTGAATCTCTTCAAAAAGTTAGAAAAAACAATCCGAATATGCTGCCCTTTATTGCCGTTGATCCGAGGAGAGTTGCCCGAACCAAACAAGAAAAAGGAAACAAGAACTATGAAAATTTTGTAAAAAAACAACTTAAATCCGGTAATTTTTCAGGCATCAAACTATATCCGGCATTGGGCTACTATCCTTTTGATAAAGATTTAATATCCATTTATGAATTCGCACAAAAAAATGAAATTCCCATCATTGCACATTGCATTGAGGGAACGGTTTTTTATCGAGGAAAAAAGAAAAAAGAATGGAACCAACATCCCATTTTGACATACACCAAAAAAAAAGAAGAAGGTCCGATTCCGATTCCGTTGCCACAATCAAAAAACTATGATTTTACAACCAATTTCACCCATCCGCTGAACTATCATTGTTTGCTGAAAAAAGACTTATTGAAAAAATATATCATCGATTCAAATGTTCCGAACCTAAAAAATCTTAAAATTTGTTTGGCACACTTTGGAGGAACAAAAGAATGGCAAAAATATCGAAATGATAATTGGAAAATTTATAATAACAATATTTCACATGCCTCAAAACAAGACTATGAAAAATACAAAAACACCTTGAACCACGGCAGCAAACGAACCATTTGGTGGAATGCAAGTTGGTTGTCGGTTATTTATGACTTGATGGTGCAATATGACCATATATATGCAGATATCAGCTTTATTCTGTATAACGAGGAGCTGTTTCCCATGCTGAAATTCATTTTGGAAGACGAAAAAGTAAACCATAAAATTTTGTTTGGCACCGACTATTATGTGGTATCACACAAAAAATCAGAAAAAGTCTTATATCAAAATTTGCAAAGCTATCTGGGAAAAGATTTGTTTTATAAAATCAGCAATACCAACCCAAAGCGTTTTTTAAGTAGTAAAATAAAAAGCTATGAATGAATTTGAAAAAATTAAAACAAGTGGAAAATTCCCAACCTATAAGTCACCTTTTGACCTAGATAATTCCCCTCTGTTATCCAAACAACAAGCTTGGTCTCAAACTATTGCTTTGACAAATAGTTCGTTCAACAACATATCCGTGAAACCACGAATACGATTTGTATATTCCGCAGAAGAATATACAAAAGAATATGGCTTGCCTTATGATGATCCCGACGCATTTATCATTTTTGCAAAAAAAGATTTTCAAAAGAAAATTTTAGATCATACTGTGAGAAAATTGCCGGATTCAGGTATATCTTTTTCTGATATCACCAACATCTATGGTATTTCTATAGGCAGAAATTTGGTCAGAATAATAGAAAATGATAATGCAGATGCAAAAAAAATACTCGACAAAGTTTTTCATTGGCTTGACATAAATTCTGAAGCATACGGCAATGACTATATTTTATTACTTTACATGATGGCAAATTTCGTCGAAGAGCATCCTTCTGATAATTATGCCTTGCCAAATGCTTTTGATAAAGCTCTCTCTTTCTTTTCATTGTGTCTAAAACTGGGCTTTATGGATTTAAATAATTATGCAGAGTTTATATCCAAAGAAATCCTACAAGTAATTGCTGACAAAATACGCAGTTATAAACTAACCGAGGAACGTTGGAATCCGTATATTGCTACAAAAAAATACTATCCCAATGAAAAATCAAAGAGACAATACAACCCCTTATTTGGCGATTCTACCAATATTGTTCAACAAATAAACAAATACTTATTACAAATTGAAAACTCATTGACCATAAGCATTTTAGAAGATGCTGACACATCAATGATTGCCAACGGAAAAACGCAAGTGCAAACCGTAATTATTCCAAACTTAAAAGAAACCGGACTTTTGGCAACAAAAGAAATCATTGAAGCCATAAGAACAATCTGGATAGAAGCGCTCACACCAATAGACACTTCTATCAAGGCATACAATGCTTATAGTGTTGGATTTATTAACGGAGTTATTGAAGCCATTGCCGGTATTGTTGAAACTGTCGGATTTATAATAGGTTTATTGAATCACAATAATTACAAAAAATTTGTTGGACAATTGCAAAAAGCATATTCAGAACTTAACTGGAAAAGTATAAAAAAACTTCTGAGCAAAAGCATAAAAGATTTTTTTAGTTTTCTTGATGAAGATGATTTGTATAAAAACGCCTATGAATTAGGACTATTAATTCCCTTGATTATTGATCTGATTATCGGCGCATTAGCCATTTATAAGGGAGCTGTGAAATCTGTTGAATTAGTAAGTGATTTGGCAAAAAATCTAAATACAAAAATCAAACTAATCAATAAACTAATCATAAAAGCAATTGAAGAAGTCAGGCTCAAACAATTCAGTAAAGAATTTATTGATCAAATAAAACATACGTCATTTAAAATAAAAATAAAACTACATCCTCCAATAGACCATAAAGGAAAATTATTGTCTCCTAACACTTTAGAACAAAAACTTTTTAAAAATAAATACAAATTAGAATTAGATGATTTAGTTTTATCTGAAAGTGACGACCCGAAAAAAATTGAAAAAATCTTTAATCAATTCCAAAATGATTCTGATGCGCTCAAAGCCGCCATTAAAAAAGCAAGACTCGATTTCAGAAAGACAAACAAATATTTCAAAGAAATTGACGATTATATACGCAAAGGCAGAAAAAATATGCGCATAAATAAAAAAATAAATGTAAATTTGATTGATCGAAAATGGGGCGCTTATATTGTCAAAAAAGAAATGAAAATTGACACATTAAAAGAACTTGCCAACTACCGAAAAATAAAAGGATTGTTCAACAGAAATATTGCACGGGGCAAGTTGGAAATAAAACTCAAAAAAAGCAAAGAAATATTGTTGGAACGCACCTATATAGAACATGCCGGAAGAGGACAAAAAATTCCCGGCAGCAAAGGCGCACCGCCTGAGAAGATAATGACAAAAATAGAAAGTCTTGATACGACAACCATAGAATATATTAACCGAAGCAAAGATTCTGAAATCAAAATACTGCAATTAATTGACGAAGACACCGCCCGTATTTTGGAACGGCACAATCTTGGTCCGGACGATATAGAAATAAA
>CAZAXU010000073.1:0-5171 GCA_964489245.1 uncultured Flavobacteriaceae bacterium | reverse complement strand
TACACAAAGATTATATTTTTCTTTGCGGTTCTCCGGGCTTCTTTGAGCTTCTTTGTGCAATAGCAAAAAATCAAATTCTTATAATTTTTTCATCTCGAGATATTCTTTTTCCGAAAGAATAGGAATGCCTAATTTCTCTGCTTTGGTTCTTTTGCTAGGTCCCATTTTGTCCCCCGCCAAAACATAGTCCGTATTTTTACTAATCGAGCTAACCACCACACCGCCATTTTTTTCAATATCTTCTTTGATGCCGGTTCTTGAAAAGTTTTCAAATATGCCGGAAACCACAAATTTCTTTCCGTCAAGCAGGTTGCTTAATAGTTCATCATCTTGTTTCATCTCAAATTGCAATCCTGATTTTTTTAGATGCTGAATCAATTCGATATTTTTTGAATTTGAAAAATAAGCTTGAAGACTTTCAGCAATTTTTTCACCGATATCTTCTACCAAAATCAACTCATCAATTGTTGCATTCATCAGCCTATCAATGGTTTTAAAATGCCTTGCCAATTTTTTTGCCACCGTTTCTCCCACATGTCTGATTCCCAAGGCAAACAGAAGTTTGTCAAAAGGCATTTGCTTTGATTTTTCCAAACCTTCAATGATATTTTGAGCAGATTTCTCTCCCAAACGCTCCAACGGAATCAAATCTTCTTTTTGTAGATGATATAAATCCGAAATATTATGTATCAAGCTCTCATCAAACAGCAATTCAATGGTTTCGGGTCCCATGCCGTCTATATTCATGGCTTTTCTACTGATGAAATGTTCTATTATCCCTTTGATTTGCGGTGCACAATGTTGTGAATTCATACAATAATGAATGGCATCTACTTTCACGAGCGGCGACCCGCACACAGGACAATTTTTAACAAATTCAACGGGCTTGGCATCGGGCTTTCTTTTGCCGGAATCAACACCCACAACTTGTGGAATTATTTCTCCGGCCTTTTCTACAAAAACAATATCTTTTTCATATAAATCCAACTTCTTTATATTATCTTCATTATGCAATGATGCTCTTTTGACAATTGTTCCTGCCAATTCAACGGGAGATAAATTTGCCACCGGTGTAATTTGTCCTGTTCTTCCCACCTGATAGTCCACATGCAACAATTGTGTCCGTTTCTGTTCTGCCGGAAATTTATAGGCAATTGCCCAACGTGGATATTTTGCCGTGAAACCCAATTTTTCTTGTAGCGCAAACTCATTTACCTTAATCACGATGCCATCGATTTCATAAGGAAAATCAAAGCGCTCACTGCCCCATTTCATAATGTAATCCATCACACCGGACAGACTGTCAAATTTTCGGTAGGTTTTAGGAAGAAAAAATCCCCACTCCGCAAGCTTATCCAGCGCTTCGACTTGCGTTTGCACCGATAGATTTTCTCCCAAAATATAGTATGGAATAAAATCGAGCTGACGTTTTGCCACTTCAGCACTATCTTGTAATTTCAAGGTTCCGCTTGCCAAATTTCTGGGATTCATATACATATCCAAACCTTGTTCTTCACGCACCGCATTGATTTCTTCAAATTTCTTTTTTGACATCAAAACTTCTCCGCGCACAAACAATTCTCGTGGCACGTCACTTGCTCGAAGCAACAAAGGAATGGTCTTAATGGTTCTTACATTTGGCGTGATCTCATCACCTTCTGTGCCATTGCCGCGGGTAAGCGCTTGATGCATTTGTGCATTTTGATATTCAATGCTCAAAGATGCACCGTCATATTTCAATTCCACGGAATAGGTGAAATCATCGTCGGTCAATCTCTTAATGCGCATCTCCCACTCTTGTAAATCATCCAAAGAATAAGAATTATCCAAAGAATACATCGGATATTTGTGCGGAATCGTATCAAAATTTTTGGTCACGGCACCACCAACTCTTTGTGTGGGTGAATTGGCATCGGCAAATTGAGGATAGTCGCGTTCCAGTTGCTCCAGACTCTTTAGCTTCATATCAAACGCATAATCAGATATTTCCGGCGCATCCAAAACATAGTAATTATAATTGTGTCGATGCAAGTCTTCTCGCAATTGCTCAATCTTCTTTTTGATTTCTTCAATCTTCATAAACAATCAATTTATTTCTCTGTAACAATAGGAATTCTGAATTGTACTTCTACGGGTTTATCTTGAAAAATCGCGGGTTTTGCCATAGGAACCATACGGGCAATATCATAAAAAATGGAATCCATTTTTAAATGTTTTATACTGTCGTTACACGCAATATGTATAAAATGAGTTTGCCCCAATGAATCAATACTGAATTTTACCCAAAGCGTATCTTCTATATTTTTAAAATCTTCCTTATAGAACTTGTCCAACTGATAATAGACAAAATTCGAAAATTTGTGTTGAAAACATGCAATCTGTTTTTCCTTTTCATAGAAATTATCACAGCCCGGATATAAAGGATATAAGTCAATACTTTCCAAGAATTTTTCTTCGATTCGAATCTCTGCAGTACTTTTTTCTTGTGTTTGGCAAGAAATCAACAACATTAAAAACACGAAAAACAACAATCTGAATTGCATGAACTATATTTTTTGCTAAAAATACTAAAAAAATATGTTTCGATTGGTTTTATGCTTTAAATTTGCAAACTCAAAAGCTTTATTCGATTTTGAAATCACTACAATCCATCGCAGACTATTCCGACAAACACCCTGCCAGTGTCACCATTGGCTCATTTGACGGTGTGCATCTCGGACATCAAAAGGTTTTGGAACAACTCAAAAAAAATAGCGCCGCACATCAGACCAAATCTGTTGTGATTTGTTTTGACCCGCATCCCAGAATATTTTTTGATGCAAACACGGATTTACGCCTACTCAATACTAACAAAGAAAAAATCGAACTACTGGAAAAACAGCAAATCGATTATTTTATTCTTGAAAAATTTACTAAAGATTTTGCTGATCAAGAACCCGAAATTTTCATTCGGGCATTGATTAAACACCTGAATATGAAATATCTGCTCATTGGCTATGACCATCAATTCGGAAAAAACAGAAACGGCAATTTTGAACATATCAAAGCCCTTGAGCAAAGACTTGGGTTTAAAACAATCAAAATTGATGCGCTGAAAGAAAAAGACCTGGCATTGAGTTCTACAAAGATTCGACAAACACTGCAAAACGGAGATATTGAACACGCCAACAAGTATTTGGGCTATTGCTATTTTATATCCGGAAAAGTTGTTCAGGGAAATATGATTGGCAGGAAATTATCTTTTCCTACCGCAAATATTGACATTTCAAATAAATATAAGCTTATTCCAAAGAATGGTGTTTATATTGTTCGTGCAACAATCAACCGGAAAAATGTCTATGGCATGATGAATATTGGATATCGCCCAACCATTGACGGAAAAAAATTAATTTCTGAAGTACACTTTTTTGATTTTGACCAAGATATTTACGAGCAAGAAATAGACATCTGCTTTTTGCACAGAATGAGAGACGAGCAAAAATTCAACAGTTTGGATGCGCTCAAAAAACAATTGCAGGCTGATAAAAAAAACGCATTGGAGTGGCTGGACATAAACCGCTTGAAATGATATGGCTGCATTGGTCTTTCAATATTTTTCTTTGTTCTTTTTGTCCGTCTGTGTGTAACTTCAAAAAGTTTCACGTATTTTTGCATTGATGAAACACAAACCGGATAATATTATTGCCTTGGCAACACCCGCAGGAAGCGGCGCCATTGGTGTGATCAGACTTTCAGGGCCTGATGTGATTGGCATTGTAAACCGATTTTTTGAAGGAAAACTCAAGAAAAAAGACTTGAACAAGGTTCAATCTCACAGCATTCATCTGGGCTATTTGAAAACCAATAATAAAATTCTTGACGAAGTCTTGGTGAGTGTTTTTAAAAATCCACATTCTTATACGGGAGAAGATGTAATTGAAATCTCTGTTCACGGATCCAGCTATATCCAACAACAAATCCTACAGTTATTCCTAAAAAACGGACTGCGCCATGCCAAAGCGGGAGAATTCACGCTTCGGGCTTTTCTCAACGGAAAAATGGATCTCTCTCAAGCCGAAGCCGTGGCGGATCTGATTGCCTCAGACAGCGAAACTTCTCACCGATTGGCTTTGCAGCAAATGCGCGGCGGATTTTCAAACGAAATCAAAAAACTGAGAGATGAGCTCATTCATTTTGCTTCTTTGATGGAACTGGAACTTGATTTTGCCGAAGAAGATGTTGAATTTGCCGACCGCAAGCAATTTTCAGCATTGATTCACCGCATCAAAAAAACGCTCAAACAATTGGTTGATAGTTTTGCCGTTGGAAATGTATTGAAAGAAGGTGTTCCCGTGGCAATTATCGGCGCACCCAATGTAGGAAAATCTACCCTGCTCAATGCTTTGCTCAACGAAGAACGCGCCATTGTTTCAAACATTGCCGGAACCACCCGAGATGTGATTGAAGATGAGATTGTTCTGGATGGTGTTCGTTTCAGATTTATCGATACGGCGGGAATTCGAGAAGCACAAGATGAAATTGAAATGATTGGCATTCGGAAAACCTATCAAAAAATTGATGAAGCAAAAGTGATTATTTTCTTGATGGATGCCTGCAAAGCAAGCACAAGCGCCTCATGCCATAAACCTGAAGAAAACACGGTTTTGGAGCAAGTGGAAATGGAGGTGATTCAAAGCCAATTCCCCGACAAAAAGGTTTTGGCAGTAATCAATAAAACAGATCTTGCAGACAAGCTTGACTATGATATCGACCCGAAAAAGTTTAACATTATAGAAATCTCCGCTCAACAAAAAACCGGACTGGATAAGCTCAAAAACGAACTTACTGCAATCATCAAAAAAGGAGAATTAAACCAAAATGAAATCATTGTGTCCAACGCACGACATTTTGAAGCACTCAGCCACGCACTGGAAGCCATTGTTCAAGTGGAAAACGGCATTGACAGCAAACTTTCTACGGATTTGCTCAGCATTGATATTCGCGCGGCTCTACATCATTTAGGAGAAATCACCGGAGAAATCAGCACCGATGATTTGTTGGATAATATTTTTAGAAATTTTTGTATCGGGAAGTGATTTTTAGTCAATATTTTTTTAATTATTTTTCACAAAACTTAAAATACTTTTTGGATTATTTGCCAAAAATCATTAATTTCGTTGCGGAATTATAAA
>CAZAXU010000072.1:0-5322 GCA_964489245.1 uncultured Flavobacteriaceae bacterium | reverse complement strand
TTTGTGGAAGCAACTACTGCATAAGTATGTCCTTCTGTTGAGAAGTCGGCATGTGTGGTGAAAGTATATTGTGCAGAAGTAACGGAAGCAAGTGTTCCTGTATAAGTTTCCGAGACCACGGCCCCTCCGTCAAGTTGATATGTCACGGGAAAGTTTGATGCGGCATTTTGTCCATAGTTAAAAATAGTAACCGTAATAGCTTCATTATTTGAAAGAATGGTATTATTTACAGGGGCATCAATGCTTGTTACTCCTACATCGTTATTGAAGCTTGGTGCGATTCTATATACACCGATTTGGTCTTTTCTTCCGCTATTGAAATATTCACCGATATACCAAAAAGTTTTATCATCACTGGGGTCTATGACCATATGTGCATAATCGCCATATCTGTTTCCGGAGGGTTCATTGTCTACTCCCGGAATAATTACATCTTCTGCAAGCGTCATTGTTCCCAGCGGGTCTGTGGCATATCTTCCTGTGAAACGAAGTTCGGGAACATGCTGCGGTCCAACAATGGTATATCCCATTCCAATATTTCCTTGAACATCTATATTGATGCTACCACAAAATGCAGAATCTGCATCCGGTGTAGTGAAAGTGCCCTCTTGATAAATTGACCAAGGTTGTCCGTCGCCACTTTGACGAAGTTCATACCAACGAATACCGGCATGTCTGTCATCACCGGCAGTATCAACTGTGAAATTAAGCACAATTGAATTGTAAGAACCGAATCTTCTGTAATTGGTGGCATACATTATTGTGGCTTGTATAGCATCAATTTTAGTTCCGTTAGCTTGAGGAAGGTTTGGCCAACTTCCATTATCGAATACAGCATCAAAAGGCGTGGTAGTCAGCTCTTGTGCAGCTGAAATGGTAGAGTTTGTAGGGGTGTTCCAATCAACTGTGGCATTCCATATTTTCAAGTGGTCTTGGGCAACGCCTGTCCAAACATCATCTTGTAAATAGATAAAAGGAACGTTTCCTGCAGGAGGCAATGTAGTTCCGTTTATCGTTGGGCTACCGGGACTAAAGAATCTATGATTTCCCATTCCGGGCAACTGAAATCCTATCATTTGGGCGGTATTATCTCCCGCTAAAAGTTTATCTCTTTCCAGAGCAAAAACGAGTTCGTGTCCTGCAGGAGCAGTATTGTAAATATTCATAGTTAAATAATAACCATCACTCCAAATAGACATTTTTTCATAATCCGGTCTAGCTCCAAAATTGTATCTGTAAGTGTACCATCCGTCATTTACTGGATCAGGTCCTTGACTGACAGCTAATAACAAACCGTCAGGAGCAGTGTCGAGTTCCATCATCAAAAAACGATCTGCTTGCCTATCATAAAGAACAACCAAATCACAACAAGCATTTTCTCCGAAAATATTATGTGGATCAAGAGGAGCAGTGAGTGCATTACCGCTTTTATCGAATATTCTAAAGGCGGTGTTATAGGCCATAAAAACATGATTAGGTCCCACGGCAATTGTGGGGTCTGAAGGAGTGCCTGTATTTGAGGCCGCTTCAAAAGTCAAAATAGGTGTTTTCCCTTTTGTTTTGTTGGCATGTGAATTTGGATTTTGTGCCAAAGGATCTCCATTAACAGGCAAACCTTTTCCGGGAACAACAATATTTTGTCCTCCAATTCTGTCATGGATTTCTCTAGGAGTTGTATCTGCAGGAATCAAATTGCTTCTAGAAGCTAGAGACGGCATTTCTCTCATGTATACCGCTTTTTTAAAAATAGATGCTTTTCTTGTTTCTTGCGCGTTGAGTGAAAACACAAATACAAAGAAAAACATACTAAGTAGTAATTGTTTAATTTTCATAGTACTTTTTTTAGAGTTATTAATTTAGTTAGTAGTATTGACGAACAAAGTTACGAAAATTGATAATTTCTACAACATGAATGTAAAAAATAATAACAATTTATTTTTTTGCAGAAATAATAATAATAAATGCATTATGATTTATCGGCAGTCTTGATGGCTGTGGTAAATATATCAATATTAACATTATTACTTATTTTTTTCATGGCAGTATTATATATTTTTTCCGGTTTTTTCGGATTAAAACCTAAGATAAGGATTAAATTTTTTAAAATTTTGATTCTTTTACATTAATTTTTTCATCGGCTAAAGAAAGTTTGATTAGTGTGACAATGCTTGCAATTTTATTTCTGTATTCAGTATTTTCAAAGTCATCTGTGATTGTCATGATTTCTGATTTAATTGGTGATAATATTTGTAGAAATAACTGATGGTTTCAATGCCTTTAAAGAAATTAAATACACCATAATGTTCATTCGGTGAATGAATAGCATCTGAATTCAATCCGAATCCCATCAAGATGGATTTGCTTTTCAGCTCTTTTTCAAATAAAGGAACAATGGGAATACTTCCTCCGGAATATACAGATAAAGGTTCTTTTCCAAAACTTTCTTTCATTGCCAAAGCGGTTGCACGATATCCAACGTTATCTGTTGGTGTTACGTAGGGATATCCTCCGTGCAGGTTGGTGACTTTTACCCGGACACCCTTTGGAGCAATTGACATGAAATATTTTTCAAAAAGTATAGGAATTTCGTCAGGATCTTGATTGGGAACCAATCTCATGGATATTTTTGCATGAGCCTTTGACGGGATAATGGTTTTTGCTCCATCTCCAATATAGCCTCCCCAAATGCCGTTAACATCCAGAGAAGGTCTGATAGATTCCCGTTCAATTGTGGTATATCCGTCTTCTCCGTATACATCATCAATTTCCAATGCTTTCTTATATTTTTTTAAATCAAAAGGAATTTTTGCAATTTCGTCTCGCTGATTTTTATCAAGTTCAATGACCTTGTTATAAAATCCCGGAATACTGATTTGGTTCTTTTCATCGTGTAGTCGGGCAATCATTTTGGTTAATATATTGATTGGATTTGCCACGGCTCCTCCGTATAATCCGGAATGAAGGTCTCTGTTGGGTCCGGTAATTTCCACTTCAACATAAGACAATCCTCGTAGTCCGGTGGTGATTGCCGGTGTGTCATTGGCAATCATTCCCGTGTCTGAGATAATAATCAAATCGTTTTTCAGTTTATCATGATTTCGTTCTATATACCATTTTAAACTGGGAGAGCCAATTTCTTCTTCTCCTTCAATCATAAATTTAATATTCACCGGAAGCTGCCGGTTTTTCAATAAGAACTCAGCCACAATCAGGTGCATATACATTTGTCCTTTATCGTCAGATGCGCCTCGGGCAAATATTGCTCCGTCCGGATGTATTTCAGTGGAACGAATAACCGGATTAAAAGGGTCTGATTTCCAAAGTTCAATAGGATCAGGCGGTTGTACGTCATAATGCCCGTAAATCAATATTGTCGGAAGATTAGAGTCTATTATTTTTTCTGCATAAACAATCGGATAGCCCGGTGTTTTTTCTATGGAAATGTTTTCCAGACCGATTTTTCGCATTTTTTCTTTAATGAATTCAGCTGATTTGTTTATATCTTCAGCATAAACAGGGTCAGCACTTACAGATGGGATTTTTAATAAATCAAATAGCTCATCCAACATTTTTTGCCTGTTTTCTTTGATGTATTCATTTATGTTTTGCATGGTTCTTTTTTATTTTCAATAAAAATATAAATTTATTTGTTGTCAGCCAAAAATTTATAAGTCTATGAACAATAATTATGACAGAAAAACAAATAAACACAGCTCGGGGTTAAACATTTTTTCGTACTTTTAGGAAAACTTTAAAATTTATTATTATGACTTTTGCTCCTATTATTATTTTTCTTGCGATTATAGTATTTTTTACTACTTTTTTTCTGGTAAAACAGCAGACATCTGCAATTGTTGAACGCTTTGGAAAATTTCACAGCATCCGGCAAGCCGGGCTTAATTTCAAATTGCCGATAATTGATAAAATTGCAGGACGAATCAGTCTTAGAATCCAACAGTTGGATGTGATTGTTGAAACCAAAACAAAAGATGATGTGTTTGTACATTTGAAAATATCAGTGCAATTTCTGGTACAAAGAGAACACGTTTATGATGCGTTTTATAAATTACAAAATCCGCACGAACAAATCAGGGCTTTTATTTTTGATGTAGTTCGGGCTGAAGTGCCAAAAATGATTTTGGATGATGTTTTTGAAAAGAAAGAAGAAATTGCATTGGCCATTCAGCGTGATTTGAAAGAAGCCATGTTAAATTATGGGTATGATATCATAAAAGCTTTAGTAACAGATATTGATCCGGATGAGAAGGTGAAAATTGCCATGAACAGGATTAATGCTGCAGAACGTGAAAAAGTTGCAGCACAACATGAGGGAGATGCACAAAGAATTTTGATTGTTGAACGTGCCAAGGCAGAAGCAGAAAGCAAACGTTTGCAAGGAAAAGGTATTGCAGATCAGCGTAGGGAAATTGCAAGAGGATTAGAAGAATCTGTTGATGTATTGAATAGGGCGGGAATCAATAGTCAGGAAGCATCGGCTTTGATTGTGATTACGCAGCACTATGACACGTTGCAAAGCATTGGCTCAGATACTAATTCTAATTTGATTTTATTGCCGAATAATCCTAATGCTGCCAGCAATATGCTGAATGATATGGTTACGTCTTTGGTTGCGGCAAACAAGATTATAGAATCAGATAAAAATAAAAAATAAAATCTGAGTAATTGAAAGTTCTTCAAAAATATTTTGAGTTGACACCCGGGCAAATCGAACAATTTTCTCGGTTGGATTTTTTGTATAAAGACTGGAACAGTAAAATCAATGTGATTTCCAGAAAAGATATAGATGAATTATATATCAATCACGTATTGCATTCTTTGGGAATTGCAAAGATTCAACCCTTTATTTTCGGAGCGGATATTCTGGATGTGGGAACAGGCGGAGGTTTTCCGGGAATTCCGTTGGCTATTCTTTTTCCGGAAGCGGGTTTTCATTTGGTAGACTCCGTTGGAAAGAAATTAAAAGTGGTTAATGCAGTTGCAGACGAATTGGAATTAAAAAATGTTAGGACTACACACGATAGAGTTGAAAGCATAACCGGAAAATATGATTTTATCATCAGTCGGGCGGTAACCAAAATGCCGGAATTTGTCAAGTGGGTAAAGGGAAAAACAAAAAAGAATCATCAGCATAGATTAAAAAACGGAATTTTGTATTTGAAAGGAGGAGATTTGTCTGAAGAGCTTTCGCCTTATAAGAACATTCAAGTTTTTAATTTAAAAGATTTCTTTGATGAAGATTTTTTTAAGACAAAAAAGCTTGTCTATCTGCCGATGAAATATCAGAAATAAATTAAAAAAGGG
>CAZAXU010000071.1:0-5711 GCA_964489245.1 uncultured Flavobacteriaceae bacterium | reverse complement strand
GGGCTCCCCGTAGTCGCTGCGCTTCACGGGACAGGCTTCTCGCCAACCTGAAATAAAATAAAAAAAATCCCAACATTGTTAAAGTCAGGATTTGATTGATTGTGTTGGCCTACTAGGGCTCGAACCTAGACTCTTCTGGACCAAAACCAGACGTGTTGCCAGTTACACCATAGGCCAATGCTTAAAAGCGAGTGCAAATCTATGGCATTATTTCTAAAATAACAAAAATTATTTTCTATTTTTTTTCTTTCGGAGAATTAAAATAATTCTATTTTATTTCTATACAATTTCAGCAAACCTTGATTTTCCATAGACTTCAGTAATCTGGACACAACCACTCTGGAAGTGGACAAATCGTTGGCTATTTCTTGATGCGTGATGGACAGCACATTTGAGTCATGTGCTTTTGATGCATTTTTCAGATATTCCAAAATTCTTTGATCCATCTTCATAAACACAATTGTATCCATTGTTTTGAGAAATTCTCCAATTCTTTTGTTGTAATTTCTGCAAACATAATATCTCCAGCCGGGATAATTTTTTGTCAAATAGTCCAATTGATCAAACGGAATGAGCAAAACTTCACTAGGGGTTTCAATAATCAAATCCACCTCACTGAACTTGTCTTTTCCGCAAATGGAAAAGGTCGCCGCACAGGCATCTCCGGGGTCCAAATAGAACAAAATATGTTCTTCGCCATTTTCATCTGCTCGCACAACTTTGGCTGTTCCTGACATAATGATGGGAACATAGATAATTGGATCGCCTCTGGAAATTAGTTTTTCATTGGGTTCTACACGAATTATTTTTCCTTCTTTTGCAAACTTTTCGATGAGTGCTTCCTCGAAAATATCACCGAAGACTTCTTCTATTCTTTCATACATTTCCATAGGCTTTATTTTTTAGTTCTTAAATACTTTTCACATGTTCTATCTCGGGAAGATATTTCAGAATAACCTGCTTCACACCTATGTTCAAGGTCAAATTATTGATCTTACAAGTTGAGCAGTTTCCTTCAAAACGAACAACAACTTCCTTCTGATTGAAATTGACCAAGCTTATGTCTCCACCGTCTTTTTTCAAAAAAGGTCTGATTTCTTCAAGCGCTTTGTTTATTCTATCCAGTTTATTGTCTTCCATAAGCTTTATTTGTTAAACACTACAACCCGCTTGATTGGTGATTCTAATTTTTTCAGTAGGTGGCAAGGTTTCATTTCTTTTGACTGTTTCTTCCACAACATTTTTTGTAATTTTTTCAAAAGCCAAGCCAACGGGTGTGTCTTCTTGCAATGCGGCAGGACGTCCCACATCTCCGGCTTCTCTCACACTTTTCACCAACGGAATTTCCCCAAAGAAAGGCAAATTCAAATCTTCTGCCAGATGTTTTCCGCCGTTTTCTCCAAAGATATGATATTTATTTTCAGGACATTCTTCCGGAACGAAATAAGACATATTTTCAACAATTCCGAGCACCGGAACATTGATGGTTTGGTTCTTGAACATGTCTATGGATTTTCTTACATCGGCAACGGCCACATTTTGTGGTGTGGTGACCACTACAGCACCGGTGACCGGAAGCGTTTGCATCACAGACAATTGAATATCTCCCGTGCCCGGAGGCAAATCAATCAGCAAAAAGTCCAAGTCTCCCCAGTCTGTGTCAAAGACCATTTGATTGATTGCGGAATTTGCCATGGAGCCTCTCCATATCACCGCTTGTCCGGGTTGTGCAAAATAGCCAATCGACATATTTTTCACGCCGTAAGACTCAACCGGAATAATCATGGTTTTTTCTCCTACTTTTTTTGCTCTTGGGCGCTCTCCTTGCGTATTGAACATAATCGGAATGGACGGTCCGTATACATCGGTATCTAAGACACCTACTTTAAAATTCATCTTTGCCAAACTCACGGCCAAATTTGCCGTAACCGTAGATTTTCCTACACCTCCTTTTCCGGATGCTACGGCAATAATGTTTTTGATTTTTTTGAGTGGTTTCTCCTTTTCACTCTCGGGAATCACAACTTTGACATTGATTTTGATTTCCACCTTGTCTGAAAATTCTTTTTGCAAAGCCTCAGTGATATCATCTTCCATTTTTTTTCTTATATGCACTGCAGGTGAATCAATTTCAGCATCAATCTTAATTTTATTTCCAAAAATATCAGATTGAACTTCAACGCTTTTAATCACATTTGAGTCAATTATATCGCTCTCTTTTCCTTGTATCTTGATTCCTTTTATCAAGGACAAGACATTTTCTTTATTTATCTTCATTTTTTATCTCTGATTTTATGAATGCAAATTTACGAAATTATATTTATTTAAAATGATTATAATTTAGCAAAGTCTTGAATCATGATTTGCCTGCCGATTTTGAGCAACAAGTGAGCATAATAAAAAAATATCTTATTTTTGAAGATTTAAAAGCAAAACCTATGAATTATCTTTCCATTTCAGAAAAATATATCAACAGAGAAATCAGCTGGTTGTCTTTCAACGAGCGTGTATTGCAAGAAGCCTCAGACAAAAAAGTCCCTCTGTTGGAACGTCTTAGGTTTGTCGGTATTTTTTCTAACAACATGGATGAATTTTTCAAAGTACGCTATGCCAAAATTCAACGAATCAGTTTGGGAAAATTTCCTGAAAAAAGCAAGTTTGAAGTGCGTCAGGCAAAAAAATTGCTCAAAGAGATCACTCGAATTGCCATCAAACAGCAGGATGAGATGCGCCGCGTGCGTCGAGGGATTTTTCAAGAGTTGAAACAGCACGATATTTATCTGATTGACGAAAGAGAACTCAATAAATCTCAAGGAGAATTTGTCAAAGACTTTTTTATCAATAAAGTGAGTCCTTCTTTGTTTACCATTGTTTTGAATGATTTGGAAGAATTTCCCATCATCAAAGACTCTTCGGTATATTTGGCGGTTAAAATGAGCAAAAAAAAGGGGAAAGAAATCAAAGACGATATCACCGAACCCATTTATTCATTGGTTGAAATTCCTACCGACTCATTGGGACGCTTTGTGGTATTGCCCAAACAAGGAAACAAGAACTATATCATGTTGCTCGATGACGTAATTCGATATAATTTAGATGAAATCTTTAATATTTTTGATTATGACCATATCGAAGCGCATGTTATCAAGATATCGAGAGATGCACAATTTGACGAGGATACGGACAGAACCAAAAGCATTTTGGAAAAAGTCAGTTTCTATGTCAGACAGCGACAAAAAGGCGAACCGGTTCGTTTGATTTATGACGACAGTATTTCCGGCGATACTTTGGAATTTTTGAAACAAAAAATGGGTATAGACGATTTGGACAGTCTCATTCCGGGTGGACGCATTCACAACCATCGCGATTTTATGGGGTTTCCGGACTTGGGCAAAAAAGATTTACTCTATAGGCAATATCCGCAATTGCCCATCAAAGGTTTATCCTTGCGTGGCAGCATTTTGAAACAAATCAAAGAGCAAGACTATTTGCTATATGCGCCTTATCACAACTACAAATATGTGATTAAATTCCTGCGCGAGGCGGCTCTCGACCCAAAGGTCAAAGAAATAAAAATCACCATCTATCGGTTGGCAAAAAACTCACAGATTGCCAATTCATTGATCAATGCAGCAAAAAACGGTAAAAAAGTCACCGTGCAAATCGAGTTACGCGCTCGTTTTGACGAGGCTCCCAATATCAGATATGCCGAATTATTCAAACAAGAAGGAATCAATCTGGTTTTTGGTTTGCCCGATATCAAAGTGCATAGCAAAATATGCATGATTGAACGTGAAGAACATGGAGAAATCAAGCGCTACGGGTTCATCAGTACGGGAAACTTTAATGAAAAAACCGCAAAAATTTATACGGACTACACACTTTTGACTGCCAATCAGGAAATATTGGAGGATGTCAGTAAGGTTTTTGACTTTTTTGATATCAACTATAAGATACCGAAATATAAGCATTTGCTGGTCTCTCCGCATTATTTTCGCAGAAAAATGTATGCGCTTATCAACGAACAAATCAAACGAGCCGGTCAAGGTAAAAAGGCAATTATTCGTATGAAAATGAACAGCCTGTCAGACCGAAAGATGATCAATCGTTTGTATCAAGCAAGTCAGGTTGGTGTTGATGTTCAATTAATTGTCAGGGGCATCAATCGTTTGATTCCGGATATCAAACAGGTGAGTGAAAATATCAAAGTGATCAGTGTGGTTGATAAATTTTTGGAGCATCCGCGTTTATTTATTTTCGGACCGGATGAAACAACCAAAATATTTATGGGTTCTGCAGATTTTATGCCCCGCAACCTTGACCGCCGTGTTGAGGTCACCACACCGATTTATGACCCCGATATCAAACAAGAATTGATTGACACTTTTAACATTTCTTGGAACGACAATGTCAAGGCGCGTATTTTTAACGACAGGCAAAACAATCGATATAAAAAAGACGGCAAAAAAATCATCCGATCACAATTTGCCACTTATGACTATTATCTAAAAAAATTGGAAAATTAAATATTCGTTGCCTTACTTGCGCAAAAGTCCGGAAGTTTCGGGATGCTTGCGGGAGCGGGGATATGGCGCCTGCTGTAATAAATTTATCGGTCACATTCTTCAATAATTCCGAAATACCTGCCGCCTCCATAGACTATATCTGTATAACTATTTCTACCACTAGCTACAAGCTAGCGGTAGCGGGGGACGGGCTGTGCCGGTGAAGCTATTATTTAAATCAGAACATATGATTTATAATTCTACTATTATCGGTTTTTACTCTTTAAGTACAAATAACCCTTCAAAATCCAAATCATTTGTTTTGATTTTCAAAAAGATGCTATCGTTTTTTAAATTTACAAGATAGTTTTTGACATTAAGACATATTTCATAAGTTTTATTAGGCAAAATAATAATCTTTTTATCATCTTTTTGCCCTTTACACAGCTTATAATTTATTTTACGTCTTTTACAGTCTAATAGAAAAATACTGTCTAAATAGATAGATTTTTCAGTAGAAGACAAATTATTAAACTTTAATGAAACTACTAACGAATGCGGGTAATAGAAATAATCCATACTAGCTTTGAGCTTAATAGAATCGTTTGGATTAAAACTGTTTCTTGTCCGGCTATTGTTACTATCTACCGGTTGATAATGAAAAATAACGGCACACCCATTAAATAAAATCAGTAATATAATTGCTAGCTTTTTCATTACTAAACACTCTTTTAATTATAGAAAAATAATAAGCTTAACCAGCCAAATGTAGCATCATATTCATTTGTACCCGGTGTTGTATATGCTTTGTTACCTAAAACTAATTGTTCATAAATACCTTTACCTTGGAAGGTTGCCCAACCTTGTGTATGGAACTGTATAATATGTCCGTATTCGTGAGAAAAGGTATTTGCATCTGTTAAACTAAATGTAGCTACATTATTCCCCCATGTTACTTCTCTTTGATAGTATTCAGATGGTATTCCCTTAGAGTTCTTACTTAATAACTTTGCTATTCTTGGTTGTAGGAATTGATACAAACCTCCTTTCCGCCAATTTACCTCATTTATATTCATACCATATAAAGCTGCCTTTAATTTTGCCAATTTTAATTGTTTGGCACTTGGCAAATAAGTCGCCCCAAAAGTAGCAACCATACCTACACTTTGAGCAAAACCTCCCATTGCGCCGTTTCTTGCGCCGTTG
>CAZAXU010000070.1:0-5761 GCA_964489245.1 uncultured Flavobacteriaceae bacterium | reverse complement strand
TCTTTTTATATTTTTTTATCCCTGTATAACGAGATAATTAATGAAATAGAAAAAACTGCAAATGAATAAGTATTTGTTACACTCAAAAAAATTACAATAGATTCATAACCGATCAAAATATGCTGAAATTCTTAATGACAAATCATCCAGCATATGATATCGTCTGCGATACATGGAACGTTTTTTTGATTTTATATCCTGCATGTTTTTCCGAACCGACATCAAAGGTAACTCAAACCATCCTTTTTCGATGTGTTTTCCTCCAACTTCTTTCCAAAACTTATCATAATCAAAATGAATATTGTGCACTTTCGGAAGATGAATCGCATGTTTTTTTCGATATGCTTGGATTGAATCACCCGCCCCATAAATCGTATAGCATCCAAAATGCCTTGATAGTTCTTGTAAAGAATAAATAATAAATGATTTTGGACGAAGCCCATACATCAGTCTTTGTGTCAATTTGCTAGGATATTGAGAGTTTATATTATGCCCTTGAACACAGCCTATAATGCATATCCATTTTTCATTTTTTACTTTTTCAAATGAAAATGCTGCTGAAACTATTTTTCCTCCAAGTTGCTCACACTCAAGAGACAGAACCAATTCGCCTTCTTTCCTGAATCCTTCATCATAACCCAATTTTAAAAAGAAATCATAATCATCAAAAAATAATCTCGCAAGTATCACCCCGTCTTTTTGAGTAATTATTTGCTTAAAGATAGTTTCTTTCTTTTTTAAAAGCTCATAAGTATCCAGGATAACTTTTACTTTCTTTTCTTTATCCCATCTAATAGAAATATAAGGTCTAAAAGGTTTCACGTATAAAAGCGGACGATGTAAAAATATAAAATTTAAATTTCCAGAATTCAAAAGTTTAAACCAGCCGGAAACAAATTTGGGATTTAGGAAAATATATAATGCTATTTTCCATTGCTGCTTTCTACGATAACTCTTTCGCTCATTTGCATATGCATTTAGTGCTAACATTCGCCCGTAGTTCAGGATGGATATGAATGTGATTTTGTTTAAAAAAAGCATACTCTCTTATAAAAATAATGGAACAAGTTACTTAATAATTTTCAGATATCATAATTGAAAAAATTGATAGAAACAGACTAAAGGGGATGCCAATCACAACCAAGAACAATCCTACTTCCAAAGAATCTTTTCCTTCATAAAGGAAAATAAAAATAATTATAGAAAGATAGAGTAAATATAAAACAGATACAATATAAGGCAAACCTTTTCTTCTTACATAAATGTAAAGACCTGTCACGGCAGGCAGAAAAAGCCACAATTGAAATAGGATAGCAGAATATTCGTAAAGTTTATCTTGAGTAGTATAAAAGTCAGGAAGATCCAATATTGAAAAACGATAGACAACATCCGCTACCCCAACTGCAACAATTAGCAAACTGGATACTAAAACTACTTTTTGATTTAAAACATTCATTGGAATTAGATAAAAATTAATAGTTAGCCTCTCCAACCAATCTCAGAAAAAGAGATAACACATCAAACGATGCGTCATTAGCTCCAATCACGTATAACTCATCTATTTTCGGATTATACAAAACAATAGACTGAAAACCAAATGTCTGTCATCCGTGTCCATAAAAGCCATTTATATTCATTATACCATAACCGTATAATAGAAAGTCAACACCATCATACATCTTATGGATCCTTTCTGTCTTTGTATTTTCAGCGAACTCTCAGATAGCAAGCTCCCGTTTTGCCAAGCAATCAAAAACTTTTTTAAATCTTGAAGAGATGATACAATCTCTCCGACACTTCCTGCAAGTGACGGAGGCATCTTTGTTTGGCTGCCTTTGAAATATCCTTTCATCATAAATTTCCTTGCTCTTTTAGGCAAACGAGATAAAAAATGAGTATTTTCAAGTCCTATTCTATCGAAAATATATTGCATCAGCTTACTAACCGAAATGTGTGGAGGAACGGATACAAACAAATGAACATAATCAGATGAAACATGTCCTGTCCTTTTATTATTTCAACATCATTGGACTTACATATTTCCCGTATTATCTCTCTAACTCGCCTTGCTAATTCACCAGTTAGTATTTTTTTGCGATATTTCGTAATCCAAACTGTGATATTTTATATCATAAACAGTATGTGATGTCTTCCTATATTTTTGCATAATACAAAAATAAAATTTTTAAACTAAAGTCTTCGCCTAAAGCGAGGGATTTTCTCCCATTCCCCGATTTAGAAATTAAATTCTTAAATTCATTTTTTGAATAACTTATCAGTTCCAATTCGTGAATCAGGACTAAATCATCATACTTTTACCATTTCTGAGATATCAAATAAACTAGCATAACCATATATACACTTGCAATCAATTCCAAACAATAAAATTTTTAAAAAAATTGAATTTGATTGCCGCAAAAATATCATATTCGTAAAAAGCTCAAAAAATCGATATTTTATGACAAAGAAAACGCTTAAATGACAAAAAATTGTTATTTTTGTTACCCATCAAAAAATATACACAAAAATATATATTATGGCATACGATATTGATATGATTAAAAAGGTCTATGAGACCATGCCCGAAAGGGTCAAACAAGCTAGAAAAGTCATAGGAAGACCTTTGACTTACGCAGAAAAAATTCTCTATACACATCTTTGGCAAGGCAGTCCCACACAAGCTTATAACAGAGGCAAAGACTATGTGGAATTCAAAGTGGACCGCGTGGCAATGCAAGATGCCACCGCACAAATGGCACTGCTCCAGTTTATGCAAGCCGGAAAGAAAAAAGTGGCAGTTCCTTCAACTGTCCATTTAGACCACCTGATTCAAGCCTATATGGGAGTGGATAAAGATTTACAAGAAGCCATCAATAAAAACAATGAAGTTTATAATTTTTTAGAATCCGTATCCAAAAAATACGGTATCGGCTTTTGGAAACCCGGCGCGGGAATCATTCATCAAGTTGTACTGGAAAATTATGCTTTCCCCGGCGGATTGATGATTGGAACAGATTCTCACACCGTAAATGCCGGAGGACTCGGCATGGTTGCCGTGGGTGTTGGTGGTGCAGATGCTGTTGATGTCATGGCAGGAATGCCGTGGGAACTGAAATGGCCTAAACTCATCGGAATAAAACTCACAGGTAAACTCAATGGATGGGCAGCTCCAAAAGACATCATTTTAAAAGTCACAGGCATGCTGACCGTCAAAGGAGGTACAGGTGCCATCATTGAATATTTTGGCGAAGGTGCTCATAATCTATCAGCCACAGGAAAAGGAACCATTTGCAATATGGGAGCTGAAGTGGGCGCCACCAACTCCAATTTCCCTTATGACCAAGCCATGGAACGTTATCTGCGCGCTACAAACCGAGATGACGTGGCAGATGCCGCCAACAAAATAAAAGAACACCTTCAATCAGATCCCGAGGTTTATGAAAATCCTGAAAAATATTATGACGAAGTGCTTGAAATTAATCTGAGTGAACTGAAACCCCATCTCAATGGACCTTTCACTCCGGACAGAGACACTCCGGTTGAAAAAATGAAAGAAGCCGCTCAAGAAAATGATTGGCCTACAAAAGTTGAATGGGGACTGATCGGTTCCTGCACCAATTCTTCTTATGAAGACCTGTCTCGCGCCGCATCTGTTGCTAAACAGGCACTGGACAAAGGCATCAAGATGAAAGCCGGATTAGGCATCAATCCCGGCTCTGAACAAGTGAGATATACCGCTGAAAGAGACGGACTGTTGGATATTTTTAAACAACTTGGTGCAAAAATATTTACCAATGCTTGCGGTCCGTGTATCGGGCAATGGAAAAGAGATGATATTGAAGGAAACCCAAAAAATTCAATCGTACACTCTTTCAATAGAAATTTTGCCAAGCGAGCTGATGGAAATCCAAATACATACGCTTTTGTAGCCTCTCCCGAAATGGTTATGGCAACAGCACTTTCAGGCAAACTGGACTTCAACCCGATGACAGATACCATTGAAGGCATCAAGCTGGAAGACCCCAACGGATGGGAACTCCCTCCAAAAGGTTTTGAAGTAGAAGATGCCGGATTTATTGCTCCGGTTGAAGATGGTGGTGATGTTGAAATAAAAGTCGATTCGAAATCTGACAGACTACAACTTCTCACTCCATTTCCCGCTTGGAATGGACAAAATATTGAGAACGCTCCTCTGCTGATTAAAGTGGTTGGAAAATGTACAACCGACCATATTTCAATGGCAGGTCCTTGGTTGAAATATCGCGGACACTTGGATAATATCTCCAACAATATGCTGATTGGCGGTGTCAATGCTTTTAACAAAAAAATCGGAACAACCAAAAATCCAATCACGGGAACTTATGAAGCTGTTCCTAAAGTTGCCCGAGACATCAAAGCTAAAGGCTTGCAATCCGTGATCATAGGTGACCACAACTATGGTGAAGGATCTTCAAGAGAACATGCTGCCATGGAACCTAGACATCTGGGCGCTATTGCCGTGATTGTGAAATCTTTTGCCAGAATTCATGAAACAAACTTGAAAAAACAAGGCATGCTGGGTTTGACATTTGCCGATGAAACAGATTATGACAAAATCAAGGAAGGAGATAAATTCAATTTTATAGACTTAACAGATTTCTATCCGGGCAAGCCTCTAAGCATTGAAATCATTCATGATGATGGTTCAAAAGATATGTTTAAAGTAAATCATACTTATAACAAACAACAAATTGAATGGTTCAAAGCAGGGAGCGCCTTGAATTATTTAAGACAAGTCTAAGTAAAATTTATTTTATCACATTAAAAAAGCCGAGAAAATTCTCGGCTCTTTTTTGTTGGTTATTTTGCTGTGGCTACTTTTTGACAAATCGTTTGCTAACCGAATTTGCATCACTACTAAATCTGATGATGTAAACACCGGCTTTCAATCGACTGATATCAATTGTTGAGCTAGTCAACTTACGTGATACAATCACTTGCCCCATATAATTGGTTATAGTATAAGTGTTCATTGATTGATTTCCTAATTCTACATTCAAAATGTCTGAAGCAGGATTCGGATACAATTTAATTTCTGCAGCATTACCAACGGCAGAAGCAGCATTGTGTCCATTGCCTCCTATATTGATGGTGTAATCTTCTACCTCGCCATAGTTGAATGTTTCACATGGAGTCGGAATGCCTCTATATTTCATTGAAACACGCATTCTTGTTGCACCGTTTGTGGCGCTGTTAGGAACCGTAAATGAGCCACTAACAGGAGTTGTGGTCGATGCGGCTTTTCTCCATACACGCTCTCCTGAATCCGTAAAGTCTCCATCGTGATTATAGTCAATCCAAACAGCGTAGCCCTCACTATATGTGCTGTTTGTCCATTTTGGTGTAACGGTTATAGTATATTGACCGCCTTTGGATAAGCTTGTGCTAATCGATGTGAAATCAGAATAGCCATTGCCGCTTCCCGAAGTTTTATTGATTGTGTTCAAGTGTACTTTTTGAATGTATTCATCTGTTACAGTACGTCCCTTCGATGCACAATAACTTACCGGAGCGGGAGTGCCGCCGCCTCCGGCTACAATATTGATGGTGTAGTCTTCCACCTCTCCATAGTTAAATGTTTCACATGGAGTCGGAACGCCACTATATTTCATTGAAACACGCATTCTTGTTGCACCGTTTGTGGCTCCGCTGGGAACCGTAAACGAACCACTAACAGGAGTTGTGGTCGATGCGGCTTTGCTCCATACTCGCTCTCCGGAAT
>CAZAXU010000069.1:0-6215 GCA_964489245.1 uncultured Flavobacteriaceae bacterium | reverse complement strand
ATTATTCTGATAACTAACAAAATTAATTTGAAAGAAAAATAAAAAGTAAATTGAGATGATAATACATATATAATGTAAAAAAAAGCAGGCTATATAGAAAGAAAAGCAGGCTCAAACTTATCATAATTAAAAGTTTTTCATATTTGACTAAAAGTTAATAACTTAGTCGCATCAAAAATGGGATTCATGAATAAACGGATTATCATATTGCTATGCTTTATTCTTGTTGATATTTCATTTGCTCAACAAACACTCCAATTTCCTATAGATGCTCGTTATCAAATCCACCATTATACTACAGATGATGGGTTGTCACAAGTTTCTATAAACGATATTATTCAAGATGATGAAGGATTTCTTTGGTTAGCCACTCAAGACGGTTTAAATCGGTTTGATGGAACTTCTTTCCTAATTTTTCATCATAGAAACAAATCTGCTAAGGGGCTTTGCGGCAATTTTATCAATGTTCTTTTATCTGACAATCAACTTATATGGATTGCAACCCGTTCGGGCGGATTATGTTATTTTGATAAAAAAGGGCATGCTTTTCATCACTTTAAGCAATTGCCAAAACGCGATATTCTTGATATTGAAAAAGATAAATCTCGGAATATTTATGTAACTCTTGAAGACAGAGGAATTGCTGTGATTTCAAATGAAAACAAAGAAAAACATACAGTTGAATATATAGATTATTTTAAAAACAAGAATGTTTCCGTAACTGAAATTTTTATTTCTCAACTAAACGATATTTGGGTGGGGACTAAACAAGGGCGACTTTTTCACGGAAAAATAACATCAAATCCGGTTGCAACTTTTTTTGAAGAAATCACACTTCCTACAAAAACAGGGCAAATTTATGTTATCAATTCAAATTCAGAAAATAATGTTTGGATAGGATCTTCAGGGAATCTTTTAAAAATTAATACTTCAACAAAAAAAATTAAGAACATCGAATTTACCGGTGCAAATAACATCAATTCGCCAATCGTATACGATATCCAATTCCGCAAGGGTTATCTATGGTTGGCACTAGAGGGTGGGGTTTATAAATATGATATCAATAAATCTCAAATCATAAAAAAATATATCCATCAAAAAACCAATCCTAAATCGCTGAGTAATAACACGGTCAACTGTCTTTTGTTTGACAACCAAAATCAATTATGGGTAGGAACCGGAAAATTTTTAAACTTGTTTTATCAAAATCCTGTATTTTACGGTATCGATAAAACCGATGGAAATCATGAATCATTGAATGCTGAAATTGTTTTTTCCATATACAAAGAGCCAAAAAATTTATGGATTGGCACTGCCGGTGGTGGAATTGATTTAATCCGTAATAATCATGTTTATAATTTTTCAAAAAAAACGCATCATATCCCATCTAATACGTGTTTTAGTGTTTTAAAAGATAAAAATAATCTTTGGGTTGGAACTCGTGAAGGACTTATTGTTTTATCAAACATAAATAAAAAATACAAAAAAATTAAAACTCAAAATATACTTTATAACCCCAAAGATTCTACATCAATTAGCGGTAATTTTATCAGATATATTTACAAAGATAATCAACAAAACATTTGGCTATGTACTTCTAACGGTGGTTTGAACCGATTTACCGGAAACTTGACCGAAAACTTAATTCAGTTTGAACGCTATAAACACTTCAATAACAATCCTAATTCAATTGCTTCAAACAAAGTCTATTACATCACACAAACCAATAAAAGTACGTATTGGATAGGTACGGATAAAGGGCTCAGCATCTTAAATTTTCATAATGACACACATACAAACCCAATTTTTAGCCAACTAAAAATAAATGATACTGTTGTGCTAAACAACAGTGTGGTTTATTCCATTTTAAAAGACAAGGATTCCAGCATGTGGATTGGAACAAATAGCGGTTTATATCATTACATTCCCGATGAGAAAATTTTACTTTATTATAACCATGAAAAAGGCTTGCCAAACGATGTAATTTATGGTATTTTACAAGATTTTGAAGATAATATTTGGGTATCGACTAATAAAGGAATATCTTGTTTTAACAAGAAAACAAAAACATTTACCAATTACCATCAAGCTGACGGTTTAAACTCGGAAGAGTATAATTTGCATGCAAAATTTATTGACCAAGACGGAATTTTATATTTTGGCGGGATTAATGGAATTACTTATTTTGATCCGAAAAATCTCGATAAGCTACAACAAGAAAGGCGCCTATATATAGACAATATACAAATAGCTCAACCAGACAACAGTGCTAAAAAAATATATCTATCCGGGGCAAATAGAGTCAATATTCATCACAATCAATTCCCTTTTTATATCAACTTTTCAGATATTAATTTAAGTTATTATAAAAACACCGAATTTGTTTATCGATTAAGTTCTGAAAATGAACATTGGAACAGCATTCAAAACAAGCGACAAATTCAATTTTTAAAATTAGCTCCGGGGGACTACAATTTGGAAATTCAAGGAATGACAAGAGGAAAAATTTGGAAAAATGTCGAGCCTTTAAAATTGGCTATTACAGTGCTTCCTGTATGGTGGCAATCAACATGGGCATATTTATTTTATTCGCTTTTATTTCTCTCGGTTATATATGTTTTTTATCGTTTTTCCTTAAACAGAAAGCTCGAGCATCAAGAAAATTTACGCTTATTGGAACTCGATGAACTCAAAACCAAACTTTACGGTAATATTACCCACGAATTGCGCACACCGCTTACGGTTATTATGGGAGTTATTACCACCATCAAACAAAAACTATCAGCCGATGAACTGAAAAAAATAGAACCCAAACTAAAAGTGCTCTCCGGAAACTCTAAAAAATTGTTATTTCTAATCAACCAGATGCTTGATTTAAACAAAATAGAAAGCGGAAAAATGAAGTTAGAGAAAATTCAAGCAGATATTATTCCCTTTTTGAAAGTTAACTTAGACAGCTTTCATTCTTTATCTCAACATAAAAATATCGAACTGATTTACTATGATGAAGATGATGAAATCATTATGGATTTTGATCCTGATAAAGTAGCTATCATACTCTCCAACCTTTTATCAAATGCTATCAAGTTCACTCCTGAAGGAGGAAGAATCATATTACATATCAAAAAGAATAAAGACCAAGAATTTTTACAAATTAAAATAAAAGACAACGGCATTGGAATTTCAGAAGAAAATCAAAAACATATTTTTGATAGATTTTATCAGGTAGATCGTTTTGCTCCCGGCGGTACAGGTATCGGATTATCACTCGTCAAAGAACTCGTTAACTTGATGAATGGAACCATATCGGTAAAAAGCAAACTGCATCAAGGAACTGAATTTATTATTAAAATTCCTATTACAAATGAGGCTAAAACTACTGCTGAAATTACAATTGACATTCCTTTAGTTGAAGACCCGGAATATCAAAAAATTGATAAAATTGCGGCTGAACAAGAAAATGCACCGCTTTTGCTCATTGTTGAAGACAACAAAGATGTTGCACAGTTTATCGCGTCGTGTTTGCATAACCAATACGAAATTATTTTTGCTCAAGATGGTCTTGATGGCATTCAAAAAGCTCTTGAGAATATTCCCGATTTGATTATCACCGATTTAATGATGCCTAAAGCAGACGGATTTAAAGTTTGTCAAAAACTCAAAAATGACGAAAAGACATCACATATTCCCATTATTATGCTTACGGCAAGAACCATGGAAAAAGATAAAATAAAGGGATTTGCACATGGAGCCGATGCTTACTTGACAAAACCTTTCAATCAAAATGAACTGCGAATTCGTATAGAACAACTCATTTTGAATCGGAAAAGACTACAAGAAAAATATCAAAAAACAGGCTTTTACGTCACCGAAACCACTTCAAAAGAAGCAGCTTTTATCAATAAATGTATCGAAAATATACACAATCATTTGGATGATGAACTTTTTAAATCCGTTCAACTGGCTTTTGCTGTTAACCTAAGCGAATCACAATTATATCGAAAAATCAAAGCCATAACCAATTTGTCCACAGCTGTTTTTATCAGAGAAGTAAGACTATCTGCTGCAAAAGAGATACTACTGAAAACCGACTTAAACATTTCTGAAATTGCCTATAAATGCGGTTTCTCCAATCCGGATTGGTTCAGTAAATCCTTTAAAGAAAAATTTGGATACAACCCGAGCGAATATCGTCAAAACAATTGATCTTATCATTATTTCTTGTCAAAAAAATAATTAAGCTATGCAATATATAACAGTTTGCATATCAGTTATTTGCATATAATAATTTCAATATCATGCAATAATACAACAAATGTTTTTTTTGATTGCACAAGTATTCCCGATGATTGCAAAAATACCACGCAATTTTTCTTATTTCCACGGTTATTTTTGAATATTACTAATTCAAAAAATATTATTATGAAACGATTGTTATTTATTTTGAGCCTTTTGCTGGCAACATCAGGCTTTTCACAAATTATTGTATTATTGGATGAAGACTTTGATGGAAACTCAATGCCAACAGGCTGGTTGCAATCCAATGATGGCGGCGGTACCGGCACACAACCCTGGACATTCGGGTCTCCTACTATGCCGGGAAACACAAGCTTACATGTCGATAACTTTCCAAACAACGCAGCTATTTTTAACGATGACGCCGCAGGAAACGGAGGACAGCATGATAAAAGACAGCTACGAAGCCCATATATTGATGCCCATATGTACACTAATGCCACCATGAAATTAAGATATCAATATGCACTAAACAACAAAGGCAGCGGAGGCGTGAATTTTTTTGATGATCATCTCAGAGTATTTATTTTTGACGATGCAGGAGATCACAGTCCTTATTTAGCCAATCATCATCAAACCACCAATCCGGTATATCATTGGATAGATATTGCACAGGCACTGCGAGACAGTCCAAGTGTTAATCCGGCACATTTTAGGATTGCTTGGGTATTCGATGATGTGAACAGTTCGTTCGGTTGGGGTTGCGGTATAGACGATGTAGCGCTCATGGTACACCCCGATAATGATGACTGTGCACACGCAAAAGTAATCACTACATTGCCCTATCTCACTGCACAAAATGCCGTAGGAGCCACAAACAACAACGGTTTTATTACACCATCGGGGTGCGGTCTCGGAATGAACGACGGTGTATGGTATACTTTTACGCCTTCGCAATCAGGAACAGTAACAATCACGGTGACTCCTACCGGCTGGGATGCAGAAGTGGCCGTTTATACCGGCTCTTGCGGTAATTTTGTTTGCGCAGCAAATGCAGACGACCCTGAAACCATTACCGATTTGGCTGTTACTGCCGGAACGCAATATTTTATCAACATCGGTTATTACAGCTACAATACTAACCGCCCTGAAGGCTTATATTCCTTTGCTATGACAGGAACAGCCATTCTCGGGATAGATGAAAATAGTGAAATTCAAGGATTTGAAATGTATCCGAATCCTGCTGAAAATGTCTTGCACTTGAGAGCCGGTCAAAATATGAGTACAGTTCGCATTTATAATATGTTGGGACAAGAAATTATAAACAGCAAACCAAATGCCGTGCAAACCGATTTAAATATTGGAAACTTGCTGACGGGCTCTTATATTTTAAAAGTACAATCCGGAAATCAACTTGGTTCTTATCATTTTATCAAAAAATAGTTGTCCGTTTTACAAAAGGCTGCTTAAAGTTTGATTTGCCTTAGGCAGCCTTTATAATCCTTAAAAAAATAAAACTATGAAAATCATATATATTTTATTACTGCTTCCCATTTTGTTATTTTCTTGTAAAAAAGAGAGTTCTCCTGTAAAATCAGAAGGAGACGTGCAATTATTAATCTATGGGAATGTGTATAATTTTAAATTGAAACGAGACGGAATCGATAATTTTGCAATGGTAACCACCACATCTGACGGAGGAAAATATACTACACTCACAGCCATTGATGCCGATACTTTTGACAATGAAACATCAAGGCAATTAAGATTAATGATAGGATTTACGGGAAGTACAGCCGGAGATTATACATTTCATGTAGATCCAAATGATTCGAATACACCGCAAGCATCCATATCAATCAACCTATCGGGAGAACATCTCAATGATATGTTTGATTTTATTTCATGGGAAACCGGCATTCTCACCATAACAGAAGTCGGAAAAACGGGAGGTTATATTGAAGGAGCTATTGACGGAA
>CAZAXU010000068.1:0-6300 GCA_964489245.1 uncultured Flavobacteriaceae bacterium | reverse complement strand
AACTTTATAAACTTTTTACTTTGAACTTTTCCCTTTCCGGCATGTCGAGTGATGAAGTCCCGCTTCATTGTATTGAGACGCCTTTCTCCTAATTTTTGACATTTTTTAGATTATTTGTAAAAATCATTGATTTTATTGCGGAATTATAAAAATAACAAGTGCTCTGTCTGTGGTATAAATATACTTATACAAATTTATCGTATCTTCGTTCATAGACGAGAACTGCATTTGGCAGGCTGTTGCCATACATTTAAAATAAACAAAAATTGAACACTAAAAAATACATATTTAAATCAGAAAGGTTAGGATTTCGAAATTGGACAAGTAATGATTTGAAAGTATTATCAGAAATGAATTCCGATCCGGAAGTGATGGAACATTTCCCAAGTACATTAAGTGAAAAAGAAACAGAAAACTTATTAAAACGTCTAATCAATCACTATCATGAAAAAGGATATACCTATTATGCAACTGAAATTTTAGAAACAGGTGAATTAATCGGTTTTATCGGGTTAGCATATCAAACGTATAAAACCGAGTTTAGCCCTGCAACAGATATCGGGTGGCGTTTAAAAAAATCTGCATGGGGAAAAGGATACGCAACAGAGGGAGCAAAAAGATGTTTGGAATACGCTTTTAATGAGTTGAAAATAAACAAAATATTTTCAGTATGTACAATAAATAACAGTAAATCAGAAAATGTTATGAAAAAGATTGGAATGACAAAAAAAGGTGTGTTTACTCATCCCGAATTAACTGACTATCCTGAATATGAAAAGAATAATTGGTATGAAATAAACAATAACATGTGCTGACAAAGCTAAGCCTTCCCCTCCCTATAATTCCTAAACCCTAAGGCTAAACCGAGCCGTGCATGTGCGGAATTGTGTTGAAATGCCACCACCACCATCGTCCTGTCCAGCTTTTTATCATTATTTGTTGCTAATGTCTTGAGATGATATTTTTCAATCAAAAACAGCGTTTGGCAATGTCATGATAATCTTTTAAATTTGAAAAAATGAAAACACTCTGCAAGTTTGGAATTTTGAATAGGACTGCGTTTAGCAGAATATAAACTCTTAAAAACAATGCAAACTATGAAAAAAATATTTTTATTATTAGTTGTATTGCTAAACATCAACCGTATAAATGCACAAAAGCAAATAGTTAATTATTATCCGGTTAGCACCATTTTAAAAGAAACAGGCAAACTCGACAAAAGCGGTTTCCCGACAGGAAAATGGAAATATTATTCAAAAAACGGCACTTTGGATTATGAAATTGATTGGGAAATTAATTATATAAAAAAATATTATGCAACCGGTGAATTAAAAGAAGAAGGAAGGTTTATTCCCGAAACCGGTGTTCATATCGGGAAATGGATTGTTTATGATAAAAACGGAAAAATTAAAACACAAACAGTTTATGATGAAAACGGAACAGAATAAAAAAACACAGCCAATCAGACCACCAAAAGAAATGAATCAAAAAACCATCAATTTATTCAGAAAAAACATCAACTAAACAATAGATGTATTGAAAATCATAAATCTTCAATATTCATCAAATTTACAATTACACACTTATTTTTTACAAACTACAAAATTTTAAACAGATGAAAACCGGTATATTATTTTTAATAACATTTTCTATAATTTCAATAAAATCAGCAGGACAAAAGACAAGGATTGAAACAGAATTATTTAAGGTTAGATATGAAAAAGAAACTAAAAAATATGTTCTGGCAAGTTTGAAAATACTGGAATTTGTAAAAAATGAAGCAACTAAAAATGGATTTATCTTAAAGAAAAAAAAATTAAAATTCACTATAAAAAAATCAAACCGAACCTTATTATACATAGACAAAAAACTAAAAGGAATTGTATGGGAATACAAATCTCTAAATGATTTTTTGCCACCAAAGCAAAGCGGCAAAAAAAATGTCTACGGATTATGCCATGAATTTGGACACTTATTTATGTTTAACTTGACAAACAACCATAATAATTGGATGACAAGAGAATATGCCGAAGCCTGGGCTGATCTATTTGGAAATTATATGGTTGATTTGCTTTATGAAAAAAAAGAACAAGCAGTGTGGCCTGAACCACATGAATATTTAAAAAATGCCGGTCTCAGAGCAATGAACAAACGGATTAAAAAAAGAATTAATAATACTAAAAGGAAAAAATTTGAAACAGCCTCCTTATATTGGTTTGAGCTGAATAAAATAATAGGATTTGAGAATTTTAGCAGTTTGTTCAAAATGCTTGACAGAGAAAAAGTAAAAAACCCAAATGCAAGAAACAAATATCTGAAAGTTTTGAAACTGTTTAAAAAGGATTTTCAGTGGGACTCATGGTTTAAAAAATATGAAGCCTCAATAATAAGCAATTAACCAAAACAGGTTGAAAAAACAAAAATTTCACATACAGCTTTGCATATAACAACAAAAAGAGAATATCCGGCAATTGCCAACAAAAACAATTTTTACGGAATAAAAATTCTTCGTAAGTTTGTCGTAAATATATTTTATGCTTGACAGCCCTAAAAAAAAAGTTGAATTCTACGAGCGGCTAAAAACCGAATTGGAAAAAACAGCAAACTGGCCTGCGCAATATATGTATAAATTTATCGTCCCGAACACGGAACAGAATGAAAGAAAAATTAAAGACCGATTTAAAGATAAAAAACACGAATTTAGAAAAAACTATTCCCGATCCGGAAAATATCTTAGTGCTACAATAATTGCTCAGGAAACAAACCCTGAAAGCATTGTAGAACAATACAAATCAATGGAAGATATCAAAGGCTTGGTGGCTTTATAAAAAATATGGAAAAAGAATTTGAATATAATACCGACAGAGAAGAACTGAAAATCCCGGAATATGGTCGTCATATCCAACAAATGGTTGACTATGTCAAAACGATAAAAGATAAAGACCTGCGCAACAAAAACGTAAGAGCCATCATTCATCTGATGGGCAATAGAAACCCGCATTTGAGAGATGTGCCTGATTTTCAACACAAACTTTGGGATCATCTGTTTATCATGGCGGATTTTGACTTGGATGCAGACTCTCCCTTTGAAAAACCCGTTCCCGAAAAATTTATGGAAAAACCGGAGAAACTATCCTATCCGAAAAAAGGATACAGGTTCAGATATTACGGGCATATTATCAAAGAAATGATTGATGTTGTCGTGACTTGGCCTGACGGAGAACTCAAAGATTTGCTGATTCAAACCATTGCCAATCACATGAAAAAAAATTATTTGAATTGGAACAGAGACATGGTTGACGACAATGTTATTTTTGAACACCTGGCCATTCTATCCGACGGAAAAATCAGTCTGAACACAACCGACAACGAACTGAGAGAATCTTCTCAATTGATGAAAAAAAGAAACGGGCACAGAAACAATTCAAAAAACAAATACAAAAACTACAAAAAAAAATCAAAATAAATGGGCTCATTTATCATTGAAGGAGGACACCAACTCAAAGGTGGAATCACCCCGCAAGGCGCTAAAAACGAAGCATTGCAAATCATTAGTGCCGTTCTTCTAACAGAAGAAGAAGTCGTTATTTCAAATATTCCCAATATCATCGATGTCAACAAACTGATTGATATTCTCAGAAATTTAGGTGTTAAAATTCAGAAAAAATCAAAAGGAAAATACAGTTTCAAAGCAGACGACCTGAATCTGGACTATTTGCAATCTGACGAATTCCGAAAAAAAGGAGGCGCCCTGCGCGGATCCATTATGATTATGGGACCGCTGCTTGCTCGCTTTGGAAAAGCATATATGTCAAAACCGGGAGGCGACAAAATCGGGAGAAGACGCCTAGACACACATTTTGACGGTTTCATTCAATTAGGCGCCAAGCTCAAAGTGACAAAAAACGCTAAATTTTTTAGCGTTGAAGCAAAAAAACTCAAAGGAACCGATATGCTTTTAGACGAAGCATCCGTAACCGGAACCGCCAACATTGTTTTGGCCGCCGTACTTGCCGAAGGAACCACCACCATCTACAACGCCGCTTGCGAGCCTTATCTTCAACAACTAAGCAAAATGCTTAACCGCATGGGAGCAAAAATATCAGGCATCGGATCAAATCTGTTAAGCATTGAAGGCGTTAAAAAATTAGGAGGAACAAAACACAACATTCTGCCCGACATGATTGAAATCGGTAGTTGGATTGGATTGGCCGCCATCACCGAATCTGAAATTACAATCAAAAACGTAAGCTGGGAAAACTTAGGACAAATTCCAAGGGTTTTCAGAAAACTGGGAATCAACTTGGAAAGAAAAGGAGATGATATCTATATTCCGAAACAAGACAAATATACCATTCAGACCTTTATGGATGGCTCCATCATGAACATTGCCGATGCGCCATGGCCGGGATTCACTCCCGACCTGCTGAGCATTGTGCTTGTTACGGCAACACAAGCAGAAGGAACCGTTTTGGTTCATCAAAAAATGTTTGAAAGCAGATTGTTCTTTGTCGATAAGCTTATCGATATGGGCGCACAAATCATTCTAAACGATCCGCACAGAGCCACGGTTATCGGACTGAACAAAAGATATAAACTGCGAGGAACCACCATGAGCTCTCCCGATATCAGAGCCGGTATTTCATTGCTCATTGCCGCACTTTCTGCAGACGGAACCAGTGTGATTCACAATATCGAACAAATTGATCGAGGCTATGAAGCCATTGACAAAAAACTCAATGCATTGGGTGCAAAAATCCAAAGAGTCAAATCAGTATGAAACTAAAAGGAAAAGCACTACTTGAATTTCTAAATACGCAAATTGCAAAAAATACTTTGCTGGAAACCTTGAATATCACATTCACCGATGCCGGAACAGACTATCTGATTGCAGAAATGCCCGTAAACCCAAACGTGCACCAACCCATGGGATTATTGCACGGCGGCGCTACCGCCGCTTTGGCAGAAAGCGTGGGCAGCACGGCTTCTCACCTTTTTGTAGATATAGACGATTTTGAAATCAGAGGAATAGAATTGTCAATCAACCATTTGCGCAGCAAAAAAACAGGCATTGTCAAAGCAAAAGCAACGCCCATACATATTGGCAGAACCACGCATCTATGGCAAATTACGATTATAGACGAGCATGACAAAATGATTGCGCATGCCAAACTTACCAATATTGTCTTGGCAAAAAAATAAGGTTTTGAAAAAACTGGCAACATTGCTCGACAAAAAATTGCCTTTTGTGATTTATAAAAATCCCAATGACAATGCAATCTATATCATCCAACAAAAAGACAACAAAATATATACGGACAAACAACTGAAACAAAATGGCTTTTTCTTTGCTCCCTTTGATTTTGAAAGCCATCCGGTTGTTGTGTTTCCGGCAGACAAAATCAGCATCAAAAAATATAAACCGGAAAATATCCAAGCGGAACAAACAGATTTTTCCATTCATATCGAAGATGAACAATATCGAGATGCACATCTGCTGAAAGTGAGAAAAGCCATTGACGCCATTCAAAACAAACAGCTGACCAAAATGATTATCTCACGCAAACAAAGCCTGTCTTTCAATACTTTTACGCCCTACTACGCCCTGCTGAAACTAATGGCAAAACACCACAGCTCTTTTGTCTATCTGTGGCAACACCCGAAAGTGGGCACTTGGATGGGTGCCAGCCCGGAACTTCTGCTCCAAAACAAAGACGGATTGTTGCAAACCATGGCATTGGCGGGAACACTGCCCGCTGCAAAAAACCAAAAAATGAAATGGCAACAAAAAGAAATAGATGAGCAACAAATTGTCACCGACTATATTCTTGAAAAACTCAAGAACTACACATCAAACATTCAAACAAAAGGACCTGTAAGTGTTTTTCAAGGCAAAATTGCACACCTCAAAACCCAAATCTCGGCACAAATTGATGACTCTCAATTGGAAAAAATCATTCAAAGCTTTCACCCTACACCGGCTGTCTGCGGATTGCCCACAGAAAAAGCAAAAGAACTGATTCAAAAAATTGAAAAATACGACCGAAAATATTACACCGGATTTCTAGGTTTGAAAACACTCCGAAAAACCGAACTATTTGTCAATCTCAGATGTATGGAAATTGCCGAAAAGCACCTGAACATATATATTGGCGGCGGAATTACAAAAGACAGCAATGCGCAAAAAGAATGGGAAGAAACACAATATAAAGCTGCCGTTCTTTTGGATAGCATAAGATAAGGAGAAAGAAAAAAGTTTATAAAGTTGAAAGTTTATAAAGTTTATAAAGTTAGAGTGGC
>CAZAXU010000067.1:6390-6494 GCA_964489245.1 uncultured Flavobacteriaceae bacterium | reverse complement strand
ATCCCAACATTGTTAAAGTCAGGATTTGATTGATTGTGTTGGCCTACTAGGGCTCCCCGTAGTCGCTGCGCTTCACGGGACAGGCTTCTCGCCAACCTGAAATA
>CAZAXU010000067.1:0-6290 GCA_964489245.1 uncultured Flavobacteriaceae bacterium | reverse complement strand
ATCCCAACATTGTTAAAGTCAGGATTTGATTGATTGTGTTGGCCTACTAGGGCTCGAACCTAGACTCTTCTGGACCAAAACCAGACGTGTTGCCAGTTACACCATAGGCCAATGCTTAAAAGCGAGTGCAAATCTATGGCATTATTTCTAAAATAACAAAAATTATTTTCTATTTTTTTTCTTTCGGAGAATTAAAATAATTCTATTTTATTTCTATACAATTTCAGCAAACCTTGATTTTCCATAGACTTCAGTAATCTGGACACAACCACTCTGGAAGTGGACAAATCGTTGGCTATTTCTTGATGCGTGATGGACAGCACATTTGAGTCATGTGCTTTTGATGCATTTTTCAGATATTCCAAAATTCTTTGATCCATCTTCATAAACACAATTGTATCCATTGTTTTGAGAAATTCTCCAATTCTTTTGTTGTAATTTCTGCAAACATAATATCTCCAGCCGGGATAATTTTTTGTCAAATAGTCCAATTGATCAAACGGAATGAGCAAAACTTCACTAGGGGTTTCAATAATCAAATCCACCTCACTGAACTTGTCTTTTCCGCAAATGGAAAAGGTCGCCGCACAGGCATCTCCGGGGTCCAAATAGAACAAAATATGTTCTTCGCCATTTTCATCTGCTCGCACAACTTTGGCTGTTCCTGACATAATGATGGGAACATAGATAATTGGATCGCCTCTGGAAATTAGTTTTTCATTGGGTTCTACACGAATTATTTTTCCTTCTTTTGCAAACTTTTCGATGAGTGCTTCCTCGAAAATATCACCGAAGACTTCTTCTATTCTTTCATACATTTCCATAGGCTTTATTTTTTAGTTCTTAAATACTTTTCACATGTTCTATCTCGGGAAGATATTTCAGAATAACCTGCTTCACACCTATGTTCAAGGTCAAATTATTGATCTTACAAGTTGAGCAGTTTCCTTCAAAACGAACAACAACTTCCTTCTGATTGAAATTGACCAAGCTTATGTCTCCACCGTCTTTTTTCAAAAAAGGTCTGATTTCTTCAAGCGCTTTGTTTATTCTATCCAGTTTATTGTCTTCCATAAGCTTTATTTGTTAAACACTACAACCCGCTTGATTGGTGATTCTAATTTTTTCAGTAGGTGGCAAGGTTTCATTTCTTTTGACTGTTTCTTCCACAACATTTTTTGTAATTTTTTCAAAAGCCAAGCCAACGGGTGTGTCTTCTTGCAATGCGGCAGGACGTCCCACATCTCCGGCTTCTCTCACACTTTTCACCAACGGAATTTCCCCAAAGAAAGGCAAATTCAAATCTTCTGCCAGATGTTTTCCGCCGTTTTCTCCAAAGATATGATATTTATTTTCAGGACATTCTTCCGGAACGAAATAAGACATATTTTCAACAATTCCGAGCACCGGAACATTGATGGTTTGGTTCTTGAACATGTCTATGGATTTTCTTACATCGGCAACGGCCACATTTTGTGGTGTGGTGACCACTACAGCACCGGTGACCGGAAGCGTTTGCATCACAGACAATTGAATATCTCCCGTGCCCGGAGGCAAATCAATCAGCAAAAAGTCCAAGTCTCCCCAGTCTGTGTCAAAGACCATTTGATTGATTGCGGAATTTGCCATGGAGCCTCTCCATATCACCGCTTGTCCGGGTTGTGCAAAATAGCCAATCGACATATTTTTCACGCCGTAAGACTCAACCGGAATAATCATGGTTTTTTCTCCTACTTTTTTTGCTCTTGGGCGCTCTCCTTGCGTATTGAACATAATCGGAATGGACGGTCCGTATACATCGGTATCTAAGACACCTACTTTAAAATTCATCTTTGCCAAACTCACGGCCAAATTTGCCGTAACCGTAGATTTTCCTACACCTCCTTTTCCGGATGCTACGGCAATAATGTTTTTGATTTTTTTGAGTGGTTTCTCCTTTTCACTCTCGGGAATCACAACTTTGACATTGATTTTGATTTCCACCTTGTCTGAAAATTCTTTTTGCAAAGCCTCAGTGATATCATCTTCCATTTTTTTTCTTATATGCACTGCAGGTGAATCAATTTCAGCATCAATCTTAATTTTATTTCCAAAAATATCAGATTGAACTTCAACGCTTTTAATCACATTTGAGTCAATTATATCGCTCTCTTTTCCTTGTATCTTGATTCCTTTTATCAAGGACAAGACATTTTCTTTATTTATCTTCATTTTTTATCTCTGATTTTATGAATGCAAATTTACGAAATTATATTTATTTAAAATGATTATAATTTAGCAAAGTCTTGAATCATGATTTGCCTGCCGATTTTGAGCAACAAGTGAGCATAATAAAAAAATATCTTATTTTTGAAGATTTAAAAGCAAAACCTATGAATTATCTTTCCATTTCAGAAAAATATATCAACAGAGAAATCAGCTGGTTGTCTTTCAACGAGCGTGTATTGCAAGAAGCCTCAGACAAAAAAGTCCCTCTGTTGGAACGTCTTAGGTTTGTCGGTATTTTTTCTAACAACATGGATGAATTTTTCAAAGTACGCTATGCCAAAATTCAACGAATCAGTTTGGGAAAATTTCCTGAAAAAAGCAAGTTTGAAGTGCGTCAGGCAAAAAAATTGCTCAAAGAGATCACTCGAATTGCCATCAAACAGCAGGATGAGATGCGCCGCGTGCGTCGAGGGATTTTTCAAGAGTTGAAACAGCACGATATTTATCTGATTGACGAAAGAGAACTCAATAAATCTCAAGGAGAATTTGTCAAAGACTTTTTTATCAATAAAGTGAGTCCTTCTTTGTTTACCATTGTTTTGAATGATTTGGAAGAATTTCCCATCATCAAAGACTCTTCGGTATATTTGGCGGTTAAAATGAGCAAAAAAAAGGGGAAAGAAATCAAAGACGATATCACCGAACCCATTTATTCATTGGTTGAAATTCCTACCGACTCATTGGGACGCTTTGTGGTATTGCCCAAACAAGGAAACAAGAACTATATCATGTTGCTCGATGACGTAATTCGATATAATTTAGATGAAATCTTTAATATTTTTGATTATGACCATATCGAAGCGCATGTTATCAAGATATCGAGAGATGCACAATTTGACGAGGATACGGACAGAACCAAAAGCATTTTGGAAAAAGTCAGTTTCTATGTCAGACAGCGACAAAAAGGCGAACCGGTTCGTTTGATTTATGACGACAGTATTTCCGGCGATACTTTGGAATTTTTGAAACAAAAAATGGGTATAGACGATTTGGACAGTCTCATTCCGGGTGGACGCATTCACAACCATCGCGATTTTATGGGGTTTCCGGACTTGGGCAAAAAAGATTTACTCTATAGGCAATATCCGCAATTGCCCATCAAAGGTTTATCCTTGCGTGGCAGCATTTTGAAACAAATCAAAGAGCAAGACTATTTGCTATATGCGCCTTATCACAACTACAAATATGTGATTAAATTCCTGCGCGAGGCGGCTCTCGACCCAAAGGTCAAAGAAATAAAAATCACCATCTATCGGTTGGCAAAAAACTCACAGATTGCCAATTCATTGATCAATGCAGCAAAAAACGGTAAAAAAGTCACCGTGCAAATCGAGTTACGCGCTCGTTTTGACGAGGCTCCCAATATCAGATATGCCGAATTATTCAAACAAGAAGGAATCAATCTGGTTTTTGGTTTGCCCGATATCAAAGTGCATAGCAAAATATGCATGATTGAACGTGAAGAACATGGAGAAATCAAGCGCTACGGGTTCATCAGTACGGGAAACTTTAATGAAAAAACCGCAAAAATTTATACGGACTACACACTTTTGACTGCCAATCAGGAAATATTGGAGGATGTCAGTAAGGTTTTTGACTTTTTTGATATCAACTATAAGATACCGAAATATAAGCATTTGCTGGTCTCTCCGCATTATTTTCGCAGAAAAATGTATGCGCTTATCAACGAACAAATCAAACGAGCCGGTCAAGGTAAAAAGGCAATTATTCGTATGAAAATGAACAGCCTGTCAGACCGAAAGATGATCAATCGTTTGTATCAAGCAAGTCAGGTTGGTGTTGATGTTCAATTAATTGTCAGGGGCATCAATCGTTTGATTCCGGATATCAAACAGGTGAGTGAAAATATCAAAGTGATCAGTGTGGTTGATAAATTTTTGGAGCATCCGCGTTTATTTATTTTCGGACCGGATGAAACAACCAAAATATTTATGGGTTCTGCAGATTTTATGCCCCGCAACCTTGACCGCCGTGTTGAGGTCACCACACCGATTTATGACCCCGATATCAAACAAGAATTGATTGACACTTTTAACATTTCTTGGAACGACAATGTCAAGGCGCGTATTTTTAACGACAGGCAAAACAATCGATATAAAAAAGACGGCAAAAAAATCATCCGATCACAATTTGCCACTTATGACTATTATCTAAAAAAATTGGAAAATTAAATATTCGTTGCCTTACTTGCGCAAAAGTCCGGAAGTTTCGGGATGCTTGCGGGAGCGGGGATATGGCGCCTGCTGTAATAAATTTATCGGTCACATTCTTCAATAATTCCGAAATGCCTGCCGCCTCCATAGACTATATCTGTATAACTATTTCTACCACCAGCTACAAGCTGGCGGTAGCGGGGATCCATTACATAAAATAGATTTTTGGTAACTACTTTTCCACTCAACTTAATAATATTTCTTTTTACGACTTTGTTTAACAAAACTTCATGTCTTGGCTCAAGATGTTGGTTGACAAATATTCTAGTGTCACTCTTCATGCGGTTTATAATATATCCTTCTGTAACGCTATTCCCATTTGCTGCGAATAAAACTTACAATACTATCAGGCTTGGGTAAATAATGATTAAAATGAAAAATACGATTAATAGAGGTTTCATTTTCTACTTCACCATACCATATTGCACGCTCAACATCTAAGCGAAAAGTCGTATCATTTAAAATTACGCCTTCTTCTTCTATAACTTTGACACAACCATTGCTCAAAGGAATCCAACGCTGAATAGTGATATTATCATTCTCCAAATTATAGATACCCCAAAAAGTTTTATGGTTATAAGCACTTTCCGGTAATTGTAAATTTACCGTATTGTTAAAAACTTTTGCGGTATCTACACCTCCGTTGTCATGAAAAATCCCATTTTCATACAAAGTATAGGTATGCGCATGAGTTGAGTCAAAAGAAAGAATGGCATAATAATACCCATCCAACCGTAATTTATTCGTATTATTTTCTACGCGTGAAAACGTAAAAGCTTCGTCATGACAGCCGAATATTTTGCTACAAGCCTGATTTACAATCATTATTCCCAATGTAATTGTAAATATTCGAACTATTGTTTTCATATATATTATTTTTTAATAATTCCCAAATTGAAAAACAAACAGAGAATGTCTGTTTAACATTAAAAACCAAGGATATGCACTACCATATTTTCCTCCGTTTACATAATCATGTGCAAAGTCGTTTTGTAGCGCTTGTCTTATTCCTTCACTATCCCAACCCATCTTTAAGCCGAATACACTTAAATACATAATGCCGTTGCTTCTTCGGGGGGCATTTACATTACCTCCGGTAAAATGGGAAGGATCATCATATGTATTTTGTCCCCATTCCACACTAGTAGCTTCTCCTGTATGCAAGAAGAACCCTAACTCAAATATTCCTACTCTTAATCTACCCGATGCAGTTCTATATCTGTCACTATCCCAACCTGATAATCTACCGCTTCCATTTCTTAACTTAGGAATAAGCGGAACATAATCAGCCCAAGGAAATGAACTCTTTGTATCATTAGAATAAGAGACATTTAATAACGGCACTCCTATTTGTGCGGTATGAATCACTTGATCTGCCAGTAATGTTCCATCATCGCCATAATCTCTGTATCGTGTCCCTCCGTACTGAAAAACACCCCAAAATAACCCCCATTCACCGCCATTACGCACTTGCCAACCGCTACCGTAACCACCTACTCTATTAAAATAGTAAGTGGCTCCAACATCATACCTGTAACTCACAGGAAATGCCTGAGGAATTCCGACTGAAATATCTAAACCTATTCCATTTGTATGAGTTCCAAAAGCCAAATCAATATGAATAGCAACAGGCGATACAAATTTTTGTAGGTCATATCCAACATCTGTTGTAACAAGTAAAATAGCTGCCGCTACAGCAAGCCACGCAAACTCCCCACTCTCGTCCACATAACTCAACGGATTATTCAACACATAGCCGTAGCGGTTAAAGTTTTGAGTGCTGTATGG
>CAZAXU010000066.1:0-6656 GCA_964489245.1 uncultured Flavobacteriaceae bacterium | reverse complement strand
GGACGCCAGGTTTTCATCCTGGTAACAGGGGTTCGATTCCCCTACGGACTACAATATCGACAAAAATGACGGATTGAGTGTTGATAATAAAAAAAATAGCGTAAATTGCGCCTGTAAGGAATTAAATTAAAATATTTGAAAAGATGGCAAATCACAAGTCAGCATTAAAAAGAATCAGACAAAACCAAAAAAGAAGATTGCACAACAGATTCTATCATAAATCAACGAGAACTGCAATCAAGAAATTGAGAGAGACCACAGATAAAGAAACTGCTGAAAAATATTTTCCTGCTGTAGTTTCCATGATTGATAAATTGGCAAAAAGAAATATCATTCATGCAAACAAAGCTGCCAACCTGAAATCTAAATTGGCAAAATATATTAATAAATTATAGTTGAAATACACACACATATAATCACATTGTTGATTATATGCATATACACACAAGTAAAAAGCTTCCTTAAAACAGGAGGCTTTTTATTTGTCAAATTTCTATCTTATTCCCATCATTTTATAGGCTTCATCTATATAGGTATAGAAATCCTCGGAATGAGGCGTTCCGTTCGGAACAAATGAACGTTTTTTTCCCAATCTGACAATGATAAGCCCATCTTCGGGAATCATAATTACATATTGCCCCAGCACGCCGCGCATATATGAGATTTTCTTGCCCTTGTAGTCGCTCAGCCACCAAGAATAGCCATAGTATGGCGATGATGCCAAACGCGGAGAAATGGATTTTTCTACATAGGCGGTATCCAAAATCTGATTACCTTCCCAATTTCCAAAATGTTCATATAATTTGCCGAAACGAGCAAAATCTCGGGCATTGGAATTGATACAACAAAATGCTTTTTCCATATTTCCGGCATTATCCATCGTCCACAAGGCGTGTTTGCGCGCACCCATGGGTTTCCAAAAACGCTCAGACATATATTTTGATAAATTCATTCCGGTGGCTTTGGCAACAATCATTCCCAACAGTTGCGTGTCTCCACTCAGATAATTAAATTTTTGTCCGGGTTTTTCATCTATTCGAACTTTATTGACCATTAAATTGTTCAAATCTTCACAAAAGTAGGCTTCTGTTGTGATATGAAACGGATTATAATAATCTTCAATCCAATCAGATCCACTGCTCATGGAGGCTACATCGGCAACAGTAACTTCATCGGCATACTTGCCTTTTAGATCAGGAACATATTTTTTGACTTTATCGTTCATAGATAGATATCCGTCTTTTATGGCTTTGCCCAGCAATGCTTCCGTCATGCTTTTTGCCATTGAAAACGAATTGGATAAGCTGTCTTTATGATAGCCTTCATAATAGTTTTCACTGAATAGACTATCGTTTTTTATAATTAGAAAAGCAACGGTTTTCATTTTTTCATGTTCTTCCAGCAAACGGTCCGTAGGTTTCACTTTATTATAATTTTTATGTAAGGGCCATTTCCAAATTCGGTCGGGATTATTTTCTATCACACGGGTCGGAAAAAAGCGATAATCATCAATAAAAGCGGTTATATGTCCGTTTCCATAAATCATCTTTGCCGATTTAACTATGTATCCGTATCCTGTGGCATATAGCAAGGCAACAGCCAATACAACAAAAAGGAATAGTCCTATAAAAAATTTCTTGAGTTTCTTCATATGTTTTGATTGTTTATGTTGATTATTTTTTCAAAAACACATGGCGTCCCAATTGCTTATCTCCCTCGATCAGGATATAATAGACGCCTGTTTTTAAATCGTTTATATTTATTTTAACTTGTTTATTATTTAGCGTATTAAAGGTTTTCAGGGTTTGCCCCGTTTGATTGATGATGCGTAGTTTTTGAATAATTTTTTCTCCTGCAATATTAATAAAATCGTTTGTAGGATTGGGATAAACCTTGATGCTCGTCTTATTCTCAAAATTCACATTTGCCTGTCCTGCTTTTTGCGCTTCAAACTCATATACTTCAGCTGTATTGGCACTATTCCCGAAATCACTTTTAAACATTATCTTTTCTCCGTTGGGTGAGGGTACTGACATGGGTGATTTTTTATAATTTGAGCAACTGCTGTAATGATGCCCGAAATATTCAACTATGCCTGATGTGTCTAATTTCACGGCTATTGTTACACCATAATTCAATTCGCTTAAAGTTGCATAAGCCCAGCCCGGACGATTTATATTCCGTCCGGATATATGTCCGTGTTGCCCTATGTCCGTATGTGTTTGCAACACAACTCGTTCCATTCTGTCAAGATAGTACATATTCAGGGTTCCTGTTGGTCCCCAAAACTGCACAAAAACTTCATTGCCATCTTGCGCATAAGCAAAATCACCGTGATTGCCATAATCAACTATTCTACGCAAATATTGCATATCCGTTGTATTATAAACTTCCACGCCATAATGTCCGTTAAAAGGATTAGAAACGGGTGCCGTGTTATGATCCCACATAATCAACACATAGTTGCCCGACTGCGATACCGATACCCAATCTACATATTCGGGCATACCGGTTCCGTTTCCCCATGCTCCGGCATAAGTTTTTTTGTGTATAACCGCATGCGTTTGCAAATCGTAGATGATTACATCCATATCAGATCCTTTTTTTCCTACAAAAGCCACATAATGATCATTTTTATCAATATTGCCTTCACCGGGACCTAATTTCAAGATATCATAGTCTGTTTGACTGTCCTCATCAAAGTATATATGTGACAATAAGCTTATGTCTTCTGTTGAAATGCTGTAGGCTTTGATATCTCCGTTTTCTTTAAACCCATACAAAATATCCGGATTGGTATTTGACCAATATGTCGGGTATAGCGGACTGCCGGGTAAATCTCTGATTTTTTGATGTGTTGTTGCATCATAAATAGCTACCGTATAAAATTTATATATCGTTGCGTCAGCATTCCAAGGTTGTGTCTTGGCATATTCATGATGCGGATAATAATTGCCGACCGGGCTTGTTATTCTGGTGATGATTATAGGGTCCGGCACCGTATTGTCTGTTACCGTTCCTAAAAACAACGGAAGTGCCGGCGGGCTGCAGACAATTGTTTGATATTGTGTGTCGACGGGAAATTGTGCCGTAATGCCACCGATAAAAAATAGTAGCACACAAGAGAAAATGAAATTTTTCATGTGTCTGTGTTTTTATATTTCATTGTCATTCAATTTATTAATGTCATCCGTGTTATAATATTTTGTCATGTCGAGTAATGAAGCTCCGCTTTATTGTATCGAGATGCCTTTCCTCTTTCTCCTTACACACGCCGAATTATGATTTAAGAAGTTTTTCTTGCCACGAATGCATAAATTTTTAAAAGCAAAATTTACTTCTAAATCTGAAATCATCTCCCATACTCCAACTTTATGAACTTTAAACTTTTTCCTTTAAACTCACAGTCATCGGTCTTCTTGCTCAATTTTCAACAATAATAACCTTTTTTTATCAATATTATTTGGTGTCTTCTGCATTATTGTGCATAAAATAACAAATCGGCTGAAAATCAGCCGATTTGTTGAAAAAAACTTATAAGAATAGATATTTAAATATTCATATTTTTAAAGAAATTATAGAGCAAACGAACTCCAAAACCTGTTGCTCCTTTTCCTTTATAATCTTCTTGAGTTTCTAAAAATGCCGGACCGGCAATATCAATATGAATATACGGTTGTTTTGCAAAATGTTCCAAGAACTTTCCTGCGGTGATCATTCCGGCATTGCTGCTGCCGATATTCTTTAAATCGGCAATATCAGATTTCATTTCTTCTTTCCATTCATCCCAAAAAGGGAATTCCACCACACGTTCATGAACATTTTTTCCTGATTTTTCCAATTGTTTAAAATATTTTCTCGGAGCATTTCCCATCACGATTGCCGCTTTGGTGCCAATGGCTCTTACAGCAGCTCCCGTTAGTGTTGCCGCATCAATAATCACTTCAGGCTTATATTTATCAGCATAGGCAATGGCATCGGCAAGAATCATGCGCCCTTCGGCATCGGTATTGAGCACTTCTACGGTGGTTCCGTCATACATCTCGATTATATCTCCGGGGGCATAGGCGTTTTTTCCCGGGCGATTGTCTGTTGCCGGAATCAAAGCCACCACATGAACGGGAAGTTTATTTTTAGAAATTGCGTCCATTGTCGCCGCCATCATTGCGGCACCTCCCATATCGCTTTTCATCAAATCCATTGAATGCGGTGTAGGTTTCAAACTCAATCCGCCGGTATCATAGACCACTCCTTTCCCTACCAAAACAATTGGTTTTTTATTTTTGGCATTTTTAGGTTTCCACTCCATGATTGTAAATGTCGGCGGCATTTCAGAACCTTTATTGACAGCCAGCAATCCTCCCATGCGCAATTCTTCAATTTCTTTTTTATGAAGCACTTTGATTTTCAATCCGTCGTTCAATTTTTTCTTTTGTATCTCCATTGCTAAACGCGGCGCATCCAAATAAGAAACCGGCTCATTGACCAAGGTTCTTGCCCACAAGGTCGATTCAATAAGGTTTTTCAGTTCGTTGATTTTCTTTTGAGAAATGCCAAGCACTTGAATGGATTTCAGTTTGTTTTTTTTCTTGTCTTTATCGGTGAAATATTTCAAAAACTGATAGTCGGACAGATAGATTCCTTCAAGAAATGCTTCCAATTGTTCGTCGCGAGTTCCCACAACGGCAATTTCTTCAACATGCTTCACTTCATTGTGGATTTTATGGGCAAACTTTCTGATTTTTTCCAAATCGGCTTTCTTAGTTTTCACCACATACATATAATGTTTTGGTGTTTTGACAAATTGAACATCTTCTTTATCAAAACCCTCTTTCATAAAAGACAACACCTTGTCACAAGGTAAAAATTTAATATCTGATTTCTTATTGGCTAAAACAATTACGTTTGTAGCATTTTTAATATTTTTTACGGCTTTTATCCTCATATGTTTATGTTTTTTATGTTCTTAATAATTTTTTCTATCATCTTGCTAAAACAACGGGGCAGTCATTTCATCGGGTTGTCGAATTTCCATCAACTTGAGAATTGTCGGGGCAATATTGGCTAAAATTCCTTCTTTCAATTCGGGTTTAAAATTTTTATCAATCAACAACATTGGCACCGGAAAAACGGTATGTGCCGTATTTGGAGACCCGTCTTTATTGATCATATATTCTGCATTGCCATGGTCGGCAAGCATGATGACGGCATAATCATTTCCTAACGCTGCTTCCACCACTTTTTTTACGTTTGCATCAACAGCTTCGGCTGCTTTTTTTGCTGCTTCAAATATGCCCGTATGTCCGACCATATCGCCATTGGCAAAATTCAATACAATCAAATCTGCCGACTGTGCTTGAATCTCGGGCACAAGCGCATCTGCCACTTCATAGGCACTCATCTCCGGTTTGAGATCATAGGTTGCCACACGCGGAGATGGAATCAGAATTCTTTTCTCTCCGGGAAATTCTTTTTCTTTGCCTCCGGAGAAGAAAAAAGTAACATGCGGATATTTTTCTGTTTCGGCAATTCTGATTTGCTTTTTACCTAATTTTGACAGTAGCTCTCCAAGGGTATCTTTTAGGTCTTCTTTCGGAAAAGCTACTTCAATTCCTTCAAAGCTTTCGTCATAGATGGTCATGGTTACAAAATGCAATGGCAATTTATGCATTCCGTATTCCAAAAAGTCTTCTTGTGTGAGTGCTTTGGTTAATTCTCTACCGCGATCGGTTCTAAAATTGAAAAAAATCACTGCATCATTCGGTTTAATCATGGCAACCGGATTGTTTTTCTCATCAACGTGAACAATGGGGTGAATAAACTCATCCGTGATGCCTTTTTCATAGCTCTCTTTAATGCTTTCTTCAATATTTACTGATTTTTTTCCTACTCCGTTTATCAACAAATCATAGGCTTCTTTGACACGTTCCCAACGATTGTCTCTATCCATGGCATAGTATCTCCCCACAACCGATGCAATTTTTATGTTTTTTTCGGCGATATATTCTTGAATATTTTTGACATATTCAATTCCGGAATGCGGATCCACATCTCTTCCGTCCATAAAGGCGTGAATATAGGCTTTCACTTGATGTTTTTCTGCCATTTCTATCAAAGCTTTCAAATGATTGATGTGAGAATGCACGCCACCGTCTGACAACAAGCCCATGAAATGCATTGACCGGTTATTTTCGGCAGCATATTTAAAAGCTTTTTTAAGCACTGCATTCTCATAGAAACTTTTGTCTTTAACGGCTTTATTGATTTTTACCAAGTCTTGGTAGACAATTCTGCCGGCACCCAAATTCATATGCCCCACTTCAGAATTTCCCATTTGCCCGTCGGGCAAGCCCACATTTTCTCCCGAGGTATATATTTTGGTGTGCGCATACCGATTATACAAGCCATCTATAAACGGCGTATTTGCCTGTGCAATTGCAGACACTTTTTCATCTTGGGTTATGCCCCATCCATCCAGAATGATTAACAATACTTTTTTACTCATTTTTATTCCATAATTTAGAACAAAGATACGAATAGAATATGGGGTAGAAAACAAAAGAGTCGCAAAATAATTTTGCGACTCTTTGTTGGCCTACCGGGGCTCCCCGTAGTCGCTGCGCTTCACGGGACAGGCTTCTCGCCAACCTGAAATA
>CAZAXU010000065.1:4738-6796 GCA_964489245.1 uncultured Flavobacteriaceae bacterium | reverse complement strand
GGTTGTGAATTCCTTTCATTTTGTATCTTTGAAATATTGAACACAGTCGGAAATCCGCGATAATTCAGCTGATAGAGTTGTGAATTCCTTTCATTTTGTATCTTTGAAATATTGAACACAGTATTGATTGGTTTAATATTTTGACAGTTAGTTATTTACAACATATTTCCGAGTAAAAAAAACTGTGTTATAAAAAAGGGTGTTGCTCTGAGCAACACCCTTTTTTATGTTCCTAATTCCTTTAAAACAGGCTTAATTGTTGATGCATCTTGGGTTTTTCAGCTTCTTTCTTTTGATAAAACAATTCTATCATCCCAAATTGTTTATCGGTGATTTGCATAATTCCAACATGCCCGCTAGGAGGCAAATAAGACTTGGTTCGTTTGATATGCACTTCTGCATTTTCACGACTCGGACAATGTCTCATATAAATACTGAATTGAAACATTGCAAAACCGTCTTGTATCAAACGTTTACGAAAAAGCGATGCTTGCCTCCGATCTTTCTTGGTTTCGGTTGGCAAATCAAAAAAAACCATTACCCACATAATTCTATATTGATTTAGTCTGGACAAATCGTTCATTGTTGTCTCGATTTATATTTCCGGATATAAAATTTTTCGGCTGTTCCCTGCAAAACACTGATATACACTTGCTGTTGTACGCTGCATGGCAATCATCAACGGACTTTTTTCTCCATCAATCATCACATCAACAGCCGGCACTTGCAAAAGCTCCGCCTTGATCTCTCCGGTCAATTCATAGTCTTTTGTCGTTGCGTGTGCTTCAACAATCCTATATACAATTTTATCAACATAAGGACGATAGGGCTCCATGATATCATCTGCCAAGGCATAAGCATTATATTTATTGTGATGATGAATGCCCAAAGTAGGCAACAATCCAGAAGCAACCAAAGCTCTGGCTGTGACCGCTCTTAAAACGGCATAGCCATAGTTCAATAAATTATTCGGATTAGGCGCTTCTCTGCCTCGAATAAAATCAGGAACAAACGCCCTAAAAATATGTTGCCAATAAAAAGCTGCCGCTCTGGCTTCAAAATTATCAGGATCTCCCGAACGAACGGATGTTGCCCATTGCTCCATATTTCTCGGCATCCTATTATCTACATTGTCCACCAAATTCAACCGAACCAATAAACCGCCTTGGTTTCTTATCTTTGATTTAACGGTTTGTTGCCAAAGCTGTTTTTTCAACGGAAGACTACTGCTTATTTGTGCTTTGAATCGCTCTTGTTGCAAAGTGTTTCCATCCAGATTCAGCATCAACCCCTGCGGCATTTTTCTGCTGTTGCAAGTGATGATTGCCACATTGTTGTCTAAAAGTCTCGAAATCAGATTCAGCGAAATGGTCATTTGATAGGCTTCCATCACAATCACCCCGACATCTTCAATCGGCACACTTGCAACAGGTTTGTCCTTATCTGCAAATTCAATTAACATTTGCTTGTCCTTAGTACGCAAATAGGCATCACTGCTTAAAAATAGAGTTCTTTTTATCATAGTTTTATTTTATGTGATTTGGATATATATTGCTACTAAAAATCAATATATTCTTTTACAATTTTTTTATTTATCAATTTTATTTTTCTTAAGTCTGTATAATCTCGCATTGACGAAAATTTCCAACCCACCGCATTTTTCACTAATCCCGCTCTTACGGGATTGTTGTGTATATATTCAAAACAAATCTGCGGATATTGTTTTTCTGAGGCTATGATATCAATGTGATTTCTAATAAACGAAGGCAAAAAGTCTGTCCGGCAATTGACACATTCTGCTTTGGTATGATTTCTAAACAGAATGCCACTTCTGTTGTTCTGCTTATTAATCGCTCCGGTATATGAACGAAGCATAATGGCAATAGAATTATTAAAAGTTCTTTTTTTAATAGTAACAGGATGATTTTGATTCACGGTAGTGATAGGGTGACCTCGAGTCACCCTATCACTACTTAGGGGCGACCTATCAGTATTCACATCCAATTTAATATTCTCCCACATGAACGATTTTTCCTAAATGATTTATCCTGACTTTGA
>CAZAXU010000065.1:0-4638 GCA_964489245.1 uncultured Flavobacteriaceae bacterium | reverse complement strand
ATTTTCTGCACTCTGAATAGATGAGGGGAAATCAGGCTTGCATTTTTAGGATTAAGCAAATCTATTTTTTTCGGATTAAATCCATCTGAAGGAAATACAAAATATTCATTTTGCTTCATCGTGAACAAAAATTGCCAATCTTCTTCTTTTTTGTATTCTTTATCTATAATTGGCAAATCCATATTAACTCTTACCACTGCTTCAAAAAAAGAAACTACTTTTTCCCGCAGATTTCCTTTTGCATCGCGATAAATTGCCACATGATGATTATTTCCCGTACTTACGAAATCGACAGGTTGGACTTTGCCTTGTTCATCCAGTATTGATTTTCCATTATGATCTTTCCTAATATGCAAGGATTCAACATTACTAACTCCGGTAATAGTCACTCGTTTAATACTAATTCCTTTTTCTTTGTCCAACCAAATCGGGTTCTTATCAAGATTTGAAAAAGCTTTTTTCGCATCATTATCATATTCTTTGAATCTTTCAGATAAAATATTTTTTATTTTTTTATCCAAAATTTTATCTATGGATTTTTTATTTTTAAAATTATCAGGATTAATATCTTTTCGTATTGTATAAACAGCCTCTTTCCAAACCAACTTTACTTTTTCCGGAACGACATTATTCATGCCGGAATGTTTTTGAGAGATGTTCGTATTTTTAACTAAAATTGGATTTTTGCTTGGAGAGTTTTTCCCGCCAAAAGCTTTCTTTGGTTCTCCGCCAAACTCTTGCAATCTTTTTAGAAGAGCTTCTCTATAAGATTTTTTAGCAACCATATTTATTTTATCTAAGTCAAAACCAGTTCCCACTTTCTCTTCTTTCGTTACATATTTTTCTACTTTTCCATAAATTGTTTCTTTATGCAACTGTCCTCTTGGAGTCAATTCTGTTTTTATCTTGTATTTATTCTTTCCCTTTATTTTTATTTTATTTTTATTTCTTGTTACGACTTTGTTTTTTGCTTTAAATGAAACCAATATATTTTTAAGTTGTTTTTTTGCTTCAAATCTTAGTTCTTTTAAAGGGAGAGGAGATTTGAACAGCAACTTGTTTCCATCATCTTTATACATATACTTTCGTTCAATTCCATAAACTGCATGATATTTTTCATGCTTTTGATTTTTTCGAGCATTCATATGGTTTAAATATTGCACATGTTCATATGACGTAAAAGCAACTGTTAAAGCGTCCATGGCGTGATGCCTATGGTCATTTCTTTTAGTCCAATCTATAATTTTTGGAATATTTTTCCCATCCTTATTCTTTTCATAGCGTGTGAGTCCCAATTGGTCATATTTATCCCAATTCAATTCTTGCATCACATTGATTAATTGCCAATCTTCTCGCAATCTGCTTGTAACTTTCCCTGTCGTTGTATTTACCGTTTGAACAACTTCTTCTAACATCTGTTTCGCTTTTTTTGCGATATATTGACTGTTTCGTAAATCTCTTTCAATGAATCCGTCCGGTAAATCTTTGCCTTTCATTAAAAGCTTGTTATGTTTTGCTTTTCTTATCGTACCATTCCCCTTATTGAATAGCTTATTGACATTGTTAATATAGCGGTTATAGTCATCCGAATCTTTACCGTATTTATCAATAATTGCATCAATTCCTGTTTTGTTGCCCTTTTCTCTATTGTTAAAATCTCTGGTTGCCAACGTTTTATTGGAAAAGGAATCATCAAATAAAACTGCCTTTGGTATGATGTGTTCAACATCAAATTTATTAGAAAAAAGCTCTTCTAATTTAACATACTCATTTGTATAGATTGTTCTGTATCCTATAGGAGCTAATTCTTCATAAAGTTTATATTTTATTATATCATTTCTTGTGATTCTGACCCCTGTATTAAAAGGATAAATCTCTTTTAATTTCTTCCGTATATTTTCATGTTTTAATGTTGATTTATTAATCTCTTTCGTCATGAATTCTCTTTCTTTAGCACTTTTCTTCAATTCTCGAGCCAACTCTATTCTGATTTCATCAGGCTTTCCTAAATTATCATCTTCTATAATCGCGTTGACTACGTTAACCAATTGGTTTAAGATTTTTTCTACTACCGGATTTCGCAAGGAGTTTTTTGGCAAAAGCTCCAACTTATGTTTTAACACCTTATTTTTTTGTTCTTCCTTTGTTAACGATGAAGAATGATTATAACCCGCACAATTACATGCCAAATCGTATCTATTTCCTTCTCTTAAATAGGGTAATATTTTTCGAATTGCTTTACTGGACAGGCTGCCATAATCAGCTTCAAACGTAATATTTACCAACAGTTTGGCATGTTCAGATTTAAAACCAAACTTGTTTTTCAAGGCTTGAATCAGTTTTTCATCTCCCGTTCTTGTGTTGTCTCCTTCAAAAGAATACAACAAATGCCATAATTGCATTAATGGTTGTTTATCAAATCTTTTATTTTCTTTTTCAGAATTAAGCAACAATATTTCTTGTTCAATATTTAATTCTGCAAATTTTGAAATAATAATATCATTTATTTCATCTGCTTTCAATTTCTTAAAATCATACTCTTCTCCTTCAAGCTCTATTATCTTTTGATAAACTTTATATAATGCCGCATTAGTTTGATTTCCGTCTAAGCCATCCTTATAATTCAGTTCATATTCTTTAGGATTATCAACTAATATCTTTAGTATTTCATTGGCTTTAAGCTGTTTCTTGATGTTTAACTCTGCAAATAATTCTTCCTTTAATTCCTGACTAATTTGCTCATTTTTGTAAATAGTTTTAGTGGATATATGTTTTAGTTCCAGATTGTTTATCATCAACCAAACTTTGAATTCTTGAAAAAGCGGAGATGATTTGGGTACAACCCTATTTCCTATTGTCCTGACTTTTTTCTTACCTGTAGTCTCATCCAAATATTCCTGTTCTTGACTTTCAAACTCACAAAAACTTAATAATCCTTTTTGAGATTTTAAAGGCCGTTGATAGAAAATAATGGTATCTCTAACCTTTGTCTTAATCTCATCTGTTAATTCCGGATAAAACTGTTTTTGTTTTTTCCAAATAATGTCAAACTCATCTAGATAATCTTGCCTGTAAAATACTTGTCCTTTAAGTCTTGTGTGAGGGTTTTTCTGAACTTGACGATACAAATACTGTCCCACTGTCAATTTTTCAAAATATAACTCCTTACTTCTATCTCCAATCGCTCCTAAATATCCACTCGATTTATTAAGCTGATTATTAATCTCCTGTATAACGATAGCAAGCTGCTCCAATTCTATTTTTTCTTTTAATGCAAAATTTCTCCAATAATATTTTTCTAAATTTTTCTCTTGAACCGTCCCTTTCTGCTTTATTCCCACAATCTTGAAAGGCTCTTCTAAAATTTTCCAAGTTTGAGCCTTACTCTTCCCTGTTATCTCATCTTGTAATTCATCTACCAAAATATTTGGATAAAATTGTTTTTGAAAATTCCAAATTTCATCTAATTCATTTTGCAAATCTGAACGATAAAAATCAGGAATATATTTTTTCCCTTTTTTTAATCTAGCATACACATATTGTCCTGGACTCATTTGATTGTCATATAAATATTTTGCCACTTCCATACCATCAATCACATTTCCTTCGTCTTCATTTCTTGCCTTTCTGCTACTTTTATACCCTCTTTTCTTATTTATCATCAACAATATTCTAACAAATTCCTCTCTTGTAACTTTTTCATTTACAGCTTTTGCTCTCAGACTATAAGAGGAAAAGGTGGTGTTTTTTCCATCCTCACTGAACAATGTTTCATTCGTAATAAATCCTATATTTTTTAAAGTTTCAATTAAAGCATCTCTTCTTAATTGATACCTATTAAGATTTCTTCTCGCTCCCCGTTTGAGAGTCCTGTTTGCATTAATTGTAGCTGCTTTCCCCTTTCTAAAATCCGTTTCTTCATCAGTTGTAAGAGGAATAATTCTAACACCTAGTTTTACAATTTCAGATTTTTCTCTTTCACTTTCAGCTTCTTTCACAAAAGCCCATCCAATAGATGTTGTTCCCAAATCAAGTCCTAGTATTTTTTTCATATCTATAATTTTTTGTTATCCTTGACAAATAATCCCTAAAAATACAAAACTTATTATAAATATCAGATAATTTTTTCTTGTTTTTTATTTTGTTTATAAAAAAATATCTTATCTTTGTTTCACAAAATGAAGGAATTCACAATAAGGATTATTCCGTTGTGAAAACATTTGGTTCGCCCTCCGCCATAAGTGGGGGCTTTTTTTATACTCGGAACGGAATCGGAATGAACCCGCACGAACATCAATTAAATATATTTCTGAATAAGTTTGGAAACAAGTTCGGGATAACTCTTCAAATCAGTCAAATATTTTCTGCTCTTCATACGCTTGATATGCCGCTCAATTTTTCTAGACTGTGCATAGGTTAAATTGTCTATCGACAAAAAAAGCACCCAGTCATCTGCTCTACGTGTAAAAGCCGAGCGAAAAATCCGATTCCGATGTTGTGAAAGCCTGCTCTCAAGATTGTCACAACTGCCAATATAAAAACGGTCGATACTTTTGCTATATAAAACATATACATGAGCCATAACAAACAACAAAAAAAGCCTCCAAAGGTCGGAGGCTTTTCTGTACTCGGAGCGGG
>CAZAXU010000064.1:0-7168 GCA_964489245.1 uncultured Flavobacteriaceae bacterium | reverse complement strand
ATATGCCGTGATCTTATCATTATTCAATTATTTCAGACATAAAGAATTTGATATTTGGAAATTTATATTAGATTTTCTCATCTTTGGATTTTTTATGAGTTTAGCAGCTCGCTACAATCATAAGAAAAAATGAAAAACAAAATCATTCTTATTCCGTATATCATTTTTTCGGGAGTCTTTTTGCTGCTCGTAAGATATAAACCGGATTGCTTTTGGGAACAGCTTGTCAGCAAAGCTATATGGATGCCACTACTGATTTCATTCTATTATAAGCAAATTGACAAACCCATATCAAAAGCATCCAAACTCCTGATTATTGCTTTGATTTTTTCTTGGCTGGGCGATGTGTTTTTGCAAATCAACGAACTGTCTAAATCTTTTTTTATCCCGGGATTACTCGCCTTTATGAGCACACACATCATCTATGGAGTCCTTTTTCTGAAACCCAAAGGCGCAACATCAATTCTTAAGAAAAAACCTTACTTATTATTACCTTTCTTTTTTTTCCTTGCACTCCTACTCTTTTATTTAAATAACAACTTAGGAAAACTGAAAATCCCTGTATATTTCTATTCTTGCATCATTTTTTTGATGGCAATATTGGCGCTAAACAGATATGAAAAAGTGGGCAAAAACAGTTTTAAATTCGTGCTTATCGGCGCACTTATTTTCATTCTTTCCGATGCTACACTTGCCGTTGCTTTGTTCAAACAAAAATTTCTTTTCTCCAGAGAAATTACCATATTCACCTATGTTTTGGCGCAGTTTCTTATCGTGAGAGGACATATTTTTGAAATAAAAAAACCATCGACCTGAAAAAAGTTCAGACAAACTGCAATTTTGGCTGTCTATTTTATATGTTTTCTGCAAAAAAGTCAGTTTTATCTTGTTGGTATTCAATTTGATATATTCGAGTTGAGTTTAACCTAAAAATTGAAATATCATGACAAAAATAGTTAGAAGACCTTTAAAAGATCCCGTATTATCATTCTTTGAAGATTTCTTGGGAAGTCAATTGCCCAAGTTTGATAATGTGGGCAAAGATGTGGTGCCCTCTGTCAATATCAAAGACAGCGAAAAACAAGCACAAATCGATCTTGCCGCACCCGGACTGAGCAAAAAAGATTTTGATATCAGTGTAGATCACAATACTTTGACTGTTTCAGCACACAAAGAAGAAGAAAAAATCGAAGAAGGAGCCAATTTTGTAAAGAAAGAATTCGGTTTTGAAAAATTCCAAAGATCTTTCACCTTGCCCGAGGATATTTTTGACACCGAGAATATCAAAGCTGCTTATAAAAACGGCGTGTTGGAAATCATCATCCCGAAAAAGGAAGAAGAACAAAAGAAAATCAAAAAAGTACTGATTTCATAATCTCGGAACTTATTTCCGTCATACACAATCGCCTGTTCATTTCTGAACAGGCGATTGTGTTTATTCTCCACACACTCCAATGATATTTTTATATAAAAATCTGTCCGACAAATGGCAGAACACAAACAAAAAAGATTAAAAAAAATCGTCACGAACAGTGATATCTCGTTTTTTACAATAAAAAATTAGCGTAAATTTGCCATAATGACCGTAGCATATAAATATAACGACTGGCTTAAAAAAATTTCGGGCAACCAACCTTTGATCATTGCAGGACCCTGCAGTGCCGAAACCGAGGAACAAGTATTACAAACCGCTCAGGGCGTAAAAAATGCAGGCGCACAAATATTGAGAGCCGGCATTTGGAAACCTCGCACACGCCCCGGAAATTTTGAAGGAGTAGGTGCCATTGGTTTGTCTTGGGTGAAAAAAGCCAAGGAAGAAACCGGATTGCTCGCCACCATAGAAGTGGCACAACCACATCATATCGAACTGGCTCTTGAACATGATATCGATATTTTTTGGATTGGCGCCAGAACTTCCGTAAACCCGTTTGCCGTACAAGAAATTGCAGAAGCACTGAAAGGAACAGATAAAATCGTGTTGGTTAAAAATCCTATCAATCCGGACTTGGCACTTTGGATTGGTGCGTTGGAACGCATAGAAAAAGCGGGCATAACAAAACTAGGCGCCATTCATCGCGGATTTTCCAGCTACAAAAAAATGCCCTATCGAAATGAACCGCTTTGGCAAATTCCTATCGACCTGAAAACACAATATCCGAACTTGCCCCTATTAAACGATGCCTCTCATATATCCGGAAAATCGGAAAATGTTTTTGATATTGCACAAACTGCCATTGAGCTTAGGTTTGACGGACTGATGATTGAAACGCATATCCGTCCTGAAAATGCTTGGAGCGATGCACGACAACAAGTCACTCCGAATGCTCTAAAAATATTTTTAAAAAATTTGAATGTTCCAAACGACAAAACTTTTGATCCCTTGATTTTGAAAAGTTTGAATGTTCTCAGAAAAGATATCGATGAAATCGATGTGCAACTCATTCAATTTCTGAAAGACAGAATTGAAAAAACAGAAGATATTGCCGAAATAAAATTCAAAGAAAACATTGCAATCTATCAAAAAGAAAGATGGTTGGATATTCTGTCTAAAGCCAGAATAAATGCCAAAGAAAACAACGTAAATCTGAAACTTGCAGAGCAAATTTTTAGATTCTTACATCAAGAAAGCCTGAAAGTACAACATCAGATTTTCAAAGCATTAAAAACCAAAAAAGACGCTTAATTCCGAGCGAACCAAATGACAGGAACAGTAATAAAATCTACGGGAAGTTGGTATGAAGTCAAGGCGGAAAACACGCAAACATATACTTGTCGTATTCGCGGAAAATTTCGTATCAAAGGCATCAAAACAACCAATCCCGTGGCGGTTGGTGATCTTGTGGATTTCAAATTGGAACCCAACAAAAAAACCGGAGTGATTACCAAAATTCATTCCAGGAAAAACTATTTGTTGAGGCGCTCCATTAATCTGTCTAAACAATATCATATTCTTGCATCAAATATTGATCAGGTCTTTTTAGTGGCATCTGTTATCAATCCTGAAACCACAAGCGTTTTTATAGATAGAATTTTGGTTACGGCAAAAGCCTATGACATTTCTGTTGTCATTCTGATGAATAAAATTGATTTGATTAAAGACAACAACATCCTTCTTAAAAGAAAAGAAAACATCAAACAAATTTATGAACGTATCGGCTATCCTGTGGTGGAAATTTCTGCAAAAACCAAATATAACGTCGATAGGCTAAAAACTTTGATGCAAGACAAAACATCAATGTTCACCGGACACTCGGGTGCCGGAAAATCTTCTTTAATCAACGCTGTTGACAACAATCTGAACCTAAAAACCGGAAAAATTTCGGCAACACATACACAAGGAAAACATATCACCACTTTTGCTGAAATGTTTCCACTTGATTTTGGCGGGCAAATCATTGACACCCCAGGGATTAGAGGCTTTGGAATTGTGGATATGAAAACCGAAGAAATAGGTGATTATTTTCCGGAGATTTTCAAGCTGAAGCACGAGTGCAAATTCAACAATTGCAAACACATCAACGAACCCGATTGCCGGATTAAAAAAGCCGTTGAAAACGATGAAATATCTTTGAACAGGTATAAATCATATCTGCAACTCATCCAAGAAACAGAAGAAGGAAATGATGTGTATCGAACCAAAAAAATATAGATTATGCGTGTTGTAATTCAAAAAGTTTCAAAAGCCGATGTATCGGTTGACCAAAAAATCATCGGGCAGATTGACAAAGGACTCGTTATCTTATTGGGCATTGAAAATACAGACAATCAAGAAGATATCAATTGGCTGGTGCACAAAATCAAAAACCTGAGAATTTTCAATGACGAGAATGCCGTGATGAACAAGTCTTTGCTTGACATACAGGGAGAAGTTTTGATTATCAGTCAATTCACCCTACACGCCAAAACAAAAAAAGGACACCGTCCTTCCTATATTCACGCTGCCAAACCTGATATTGCCATTCCGCTATATGAGAGTTTTATCAACACTTTCAAAGCACAAATCCCCAACAAAGTTGCTTGTGGAAAATTTGGCGCTATGATGAATCTCAGCCTGAACAATCAAGGACCGGTGACCATTCTAATCGACACCAAAAACAAGGAATGATTATCGATGAATCATACTGAAAAAACACGACGAATTTTTATCGGCGCTTTCATACAATCCGAAACGCTCAAACCTGTTTTTGAAATGCTTAAAAAAGACTTTTCTGAAAACATCAATGCCAAATGGACCCGCTCAACAGAAAATTTTCATATCACTTTTCACTTTTTTGGCGCAATGCCGATTGATAAAATTGCCGAATTGAGCAAGATTTTGAATGCTCATTTCAAATATCCCATCAAAATTCCTATTAAAATTGACGGAGTGGATTATTTTTCCGGAAAAAACAAACCTAAAATTCTATATTTAAAAATAGACGAACCGACCGGAGAATTGTATCGGATATATCGGCAGCTACAAAAAATTTTATTTCAAAATGGGTTTATTGCGCAAAAAACAGATAAATTTGTTCCGCACATCACGCTGGCGCGTATCAAAAAGGCAGACAAAGGTTTCTTTGATAAAATTTTGAATCGTCAAAAACTGAAAATTGGCAATATCAAACAAATTAAAATAGAAATTATTGAAAGTATTCTACAGCCGGAAGGCGCAATATACAAACCTTTAAACTTAGACTTATGACACTTAAAGAAGCCCAACAAATGGTAGATCAGTGGATTCAAAAACACGGTGTTCGATATTTCAATGAACTGACCAATATGGCTATTCTCACGGAAGAAGTAGGCGAAGTGGCCAGAATCATGGCGCGCCGCTACGGAGAGCAATCTGAAAAAGAAAGCGACAAAGGGCTATCTCTGGACGAAGAACTCGCCGATGTTCTTTTTGTGCTGATTGCTATTGCCAACCAAACCGGAATCGATTTGGAAGAAGCTTGGCAGACCCGTATGGAAAAAAAAACAAAAAGAGACCACCACCGCCATTGGAGCAATAAAAAAATAACAAAAAACAAATAAAATAATTTGACATGAAAGTTATCTGTGTAGGAAGAAATTATGCCAAGCATATTGAAGAACTCAACAATGAAAAACCTCAAGAACCCGTGTTGTTTATCAAACCCGATTCTGCTCTTGTGCCCCCCAAAAATCCGCTCTTCTTGCCCGATTTTGCAGAAGATTTTCATTATGAAGTGGAAATAGCCGTCAAAATCAAAAAACTAGGAAAATATATCGAGCCAAAATTTGCACACCGCTACTATGATGAAATCGGTTTGGGAATCGATGTCACCGCCAGAGATTTACAAGCTGAACTCAAGGCAAAATCTTTGCCTTGGGAAAAGGCAAAGGCTTTTCACAATTCTGCCGTTATCAGCACGGTTTTTATCGACAAAAACAAATTTGAGAACATTGATAATATCAATTTCTCTCTATACAAAAACGGAGAATTGGTTCAGCAAGGAAATACAGCTCAAATGCTGTGGAAAACAGATGAGTTGATTGCTTATATTTCAAAATTTTTTATGCTCAAAAAAGGAGACATCATCTTCACGGGAACACCTGCCGGAGTTGGAAAAATGAAACCGGAGGATGTTTTTACGGGATACATAGAAAATCAAGAAATGTTCAAAATAAAAATAAAGTAATATCATTTTTTTGTTAAAAGAAAAAGCTCTTTATTAAAAAAGAAATATTCAATCAAGATAAACTTTAACAACTTAAATTTTAGCACTTTTTAATTCGGTTTTAACATTAATATAACTTACTTTAGCCAAGTATTTTTTTAGTAAACTCAAACAATATGAAACAACTTATTACACTGTTTATTCTGGGATTTATACTCTCATTTCCCGTCATATCCACAGCTCAAAATAATGAACCGATTTATTCAAAAGCCAAAATATATATCAACGACAATAACAAAGATTTGGTTCGACTGATGAAAAATGGCATTGCCGCCGATGAAGGCAGCATCAAAGAAAACACTTTTATTGAATCTGTATTTTCTGCCGAGGAAATTGAAAAAGCAAAATCTCTGGGCTACCAAGTCGATATTTTGATTCAAGATATGACCAAATATTATCTTGAGAATGTGAAATTTGCTCCCCAATCCGTAAGAAACGGAAAACCTTGTTCCGGAGGCACCACCATAAGCTACGACACGCCTACTCATTTCAATTTAGGAAGTATGGGCGGATTTCTCACCCTTGACCAAATGCTGGCGGAGTTGGATGAAATGCATAGCTTATATCCCAACCTAATCACCGTAAAATCACCTATCAGCAATTTCAAAACCTATGAAAATCGAGATATTTATTGGGTAAAAATTTCAGATAATCCGAACACATCTGAAACATCTGAGTCGCAGATTCTTTTCAATGCCATTCATCACGCCAGAGAGCCTGAATCCATGCAACAACTGATTTTCTTTATGTGGTACCTACTGGAAAACTACGCTACCAACAATGAAATCAAACAACTTGTGGATAACACCGAGATTTTCTGTATCCCGATTGTCAATCCTGACGGCTATGCAGAAAATGTGTCAAGCCATCCAAGCGGAGGCGGTATGTGGAGAAAAAATAAACGCCTGAATTCAGATGGTTCCTACGGTGTAGACAACAACAGAAACTATTCATACCACTGGGGAGAGTCAGGAGTGTCAACCAATCCCAGTGGGCAAACTTGGCCAGGAACAGCTGCCTTCACGGAAAAAGAAAATCAAGCCATGAAATGGTTCTGTGAACAGCACAATTTTATAATGGCACTGAACAACCACACGGCAGCCGGCTTGTTGCTTTATCCCTTTAGTTATGCTACTATCCAAACACCGGATAATAATATTTTCGAGGCAATTTCAAGCTTAATGGTTTCACAAAACGGATATACCAATCAATTGTCTGCAGATTTATACCCTGCTGCAGGAGATGCCGATGATTGGATGTATGCTGAAACCAGCACGCACAACAAAATCTTTTCAATGACTGCTGAAATCGGACATAGTTTTTGGCCGAGTCAAAGTGATATTATTCCCATTGCAAAAAATATGATGTTTTTCAATCTCACTGCCGTGCAACTCGTACATAATTTTGCCTACCTATCCGACATCAATGCAAACTACGCCGGAACAAACGGAACGGTTAGTTATAAGATAAAAAGAATGGGGCTAAGC
>CAZAXU010000063.1:0-7354 GCA_964489245.1 uncultured Flavobacteriaceae bacterium | reverse complement strand
TAATCGCCCCTTTTTTTGGGCTCTGAACCATCCCGATAACTATCGGGAGAGCTAATCGCCCCTTTTTTTGGGCTCTGAACCATCCCGATAACTATCGGGAGAGCTAATCGCCCCTTTTTTTGGGCTCTGAACCATCCCGATAACTATCGGGAGAGCTAACTGCTCTTAGCGGATGCAAATATAAAACAAGTTTTTTATTTTACAAATAAAAAAACAAAAAAAATCACAAGACTTCTGCTACTGTAAAAGTGCTTCCGCCAATAAAAATAAGGTCATTTTCAGATGCGTTTTTTTTAGCGGTTTCAAATGCTTGATTTATTGTTGAATAGACCCTTCCCAATAACCCGAATTGTTTGGCAACATGACTTAATTCATTTGCATTCAGAGCTCTTTGAATATTTGCCTTTGAAAAATAATAAGAAGCATCTTTTGGGAATAAGGGCAGAATATGTTTCAAATCTTTATCATTTACAACACCCAGAACTATATGTAGTTGTTTATATTCTATATTTTTGATTTGTTGGAATACTGCTTTTATTCCCGCTTCATTGTGTGCCGTATCTGCAATAACCAAGGGTTTTTTCTGCAAAACTTCCCATCTGCCTCGGAGTCCGGTATTTTTTCTGACATTCAATAATCCGCTTTGAATTGCATCATGAGAAATTCGATATCCTTTTGATTGTAATTCTTCAATGGTTTTAAGCACTGTTTTGATGTTTTGTTCTTGATATTTTCCTTTTAAGTCACTTTGGAATTCAGTTTCAGAATCACCAACTATCACTAATTTTGCTCGTTTATTTTTTGCTGCATCTTGGAAGATTTTTATTGTTTTAGGATTATTTTCTCCAAGAATAATTTTTGTATTTTGTTTGATGATTCCCGCTTTTTCAAATGCAATTTTTGCCATTGTATTTCCAAGCATTTGTGTGTGGTCAAGGCTGATATTTGTGATTACGGACAGCTCGGGAAGAATAATATTTGTAGAATCCAAACGTCCTCCCAAACCTACTTCGATAATTGCCAAATCCACTTCTTTTTTGGCAAAATGTTCAAATGCCAATCCGACTGTCATCTCAAAAAAAGACAGGGTGTTTTGTTCCAAAAACGAACGATTTCGTTTGATGAAACGAATTACACAATTTTTTCTGATTGGAATACCGTTAATGCGAATTCGTTCTCTAAAATCTTTTAGATGTGGAGATGTATATAAACCTACTTTATATCCTGCTTCCTGAAGAATAGATGCCAACATATGAGAAACAGAACCTTTTCCGTTTGTTCCTCCTACATGAATGGATTTAAATTTTTTTTCGGGAGATTGAAGATGTTGAGACAGTTTGATGATGTTTGTCAAGTCTTTTTTAAAAGCTGTTTTACCTTGTCGTTGATACATCGGTAGTCTGGAGAACATCCATGCTATGGTTTGTTCATAGTTCATGCCTATTCTGTCAGTTTGAATCTATAGATAATTTTTCCGATTTGTTTTTCAGGTGCTTTAGTATCAGGTTGCCATTTTGTGTTTAATGCTGCTTTTTTAGCGGCGTTTAACAGACATGGAGCCAGGTTGGTGCTTCCTTTATAGCCGGGAATAGCCTTGGTAACTCTTCCGCTTCTATTTACGTAGATTCTAACAATCACCGTTCCTTCTTCATTGCATTGATAATTTGGTTGTGGCTTGGAGAGCGCATTGCGATTTCCCAATTGATAGTTGCCATTTCCACTTCCTCCTTTGCCTCCATTCCCATAATATCCTGATGCATTTGGGTCTCCGTCAGGATTGCCCTTGTCTCCCGCTTGGGTATCATTTCCTTCTCCTCCTGAATTATTTGTATTGTTTCCGGGAGCATTGATTACGCTAGACAAAGCATTCGTTGCTTCACTGGAAGGTTTTGGTTTAGCCGGTTTGATTTTTTTAGGCTTTGTTTTGGGTTTGACTTTTTTCTTTTTCTTTATTTTTTTGATGACGGGAGCATCTTCAATCTCTTGCGTAAGCACTTCTTCTTTGATATTGGGTTGCACAACAGTTTCCTCTTTTTTTGGTTGGGTTTTGACAGGTTTTGGAGGTTTGTTTTGTTGGGGTTGGATTTTTCCGCTGCCCACATCGGATGTCCCAAAATTTACGGCAATGCCCGTTTCGGGTGGCGGGTCCAAATATTTCATTCCACTGATAAACATAAGAAATATCAGCAATAGCATCACCATTGTTGCTTCAATAAGAGCTTTTCTTTTATGTTTATCGTCTAAATGTAACATTATCGATTATTCAGGTCTGACAGCTAGAATTACTTTATAGTTATTTCTGTTGGCTATATCCATGACAAACACGGCTTTCTCAATAGGCACTCCTTCCTCCGCCCTAAGAATAATTACGGGTTTTTCTTCTTTATCCAAAATGGCTTTCAGCTGAGTCTCAATATTGACATCTTGAACTTTCTTTTTGTCGATATAATAGTTCAAATCTTTGGTGATACTCACAGATATATTTTGACTGTGTTCGGTTTTTCCACTTGCTTTTGGCAGGACCAAATCTAAGGCGTCTGCGGTGACCAATGTGGAAGTCAACATGAAGAAAATGAGCAAAAGAAAGACAATATCTGTCATTGACGCCATGCTGAATTCCGGACTTATTTTGTTTCTATTTCCTAAATTCATAAGAATTATTTACGAGGGTTCATTTAATAAATCTAAAAATTCTACAGCATTAGCTTCCATTTTGTGAACAACTTTGTCTGTTCTGACAACCAAGTGATTATAAGCAATATATGCTATAATCCCGACAATCAAACCGGCAACTGTCGTGGTCATGGCGGTATAAATTCCTTGTGCCAGAGCTCCTACTTCTATTTTTCCGCCACCACTTGCCATGTTGTGAAAGGCTAAAATCATACCAATCACCGTTCCTAAAAAACCAATCATGGGTGCAGCACCTGAGATTGTGGCTAAAATACTAACGTTTTTTTCCAATTTATAGACTTCTAATTTTCCGGCATTTTCTATGGATTTGTTGATGTCTTCCAAGGGTCTCCCGATGTGAGAAACTCCTTTTTCAATCAAATTGGAAACCGGTGTATGATATTGTTGACATAAAATTTTTGCACCATCAATATTTCCGGTTTTGATATAAGTTTTAATCTGATTCATAAATCCTGAATCTATTTTGGAAGCAGCTTTTATAGCCGATAGTCTTTCAAAATAAATTAATAATGCCACAAAAAGCATAACAAACAATAGTGCAATAATAATAATTCCTCCGGTTCCCGCATTCATGATAAGATCAATCACACGAAGTGTTTTTTCTTGCTGAACAACACCATCTGCTACCTCTGCAGATTTAATGATGCTGTCTTGCACTTGTTGTACTTGCAATAAAGTCAATAAACTCATAGTCTCTTCAATTTTTGTTTAACAATTCTTATAATGAACGAAAATAAATAAAATTTATTATAAAACAGTAGCCCTGTAAAAATATTTTACAAGGCTACTCGGATGTGAATAAAAAATGTATTTTAGAATAAGGTTTCCAACCAGAAAAAGAAGAATCCTGATAAAAATCCTAGAAATGCCAACCATGATATTTTTTTCATATACCAAAAGAAATCTATTTTTTCCATTCCCATGGCGGCAACACCTGCAGCAGAACCAATGATTAGAATACTACCTCCGGTTCCTGCAGAATAGGCAATCATATGCCAGATGATATGGTCTACTTGATAATTAAACATTCCCATAGAAGCGGCTACCAACGGCACATTATCAACAATTGCCGAAAGAATACCTAATAGCACAACTACAATCTCAACGTTGGGCAAGGTTTGCTGTAATACCTCGGCCATATATCTTAAGGAACCCATTTCAACATTGTTTATAGAGCCGTAAACCAAAGTTTCAAGAGCGCCAACAGCCATCAAAATACCCAAGAAAAACAAAATACTGGACATCTCAATTCTGGATAAAGCGATATGGGGAGAATACAAATGTTTTCTTTCTTCTGTGAAGTCTTCCTCCGGGTGAATATATTCAGATACCAACCAAACGATACCTAAAGAGAGCATCATGCCCAAATAAGGAGGCAAATGTGTAATTGTTTTGAAAATAGGAACAAATAAAATCATGCCTAATCCCAAATATAACATAGTTTTGCTACTCAAAAGTTTCTCAACCTTTTCAAAATCTTCATCGTCTTTTTCACTAATCACGGTTCCGTTGAAAACCGGTAAAAATGATGCAATGCCAAAAGGAACAATAAAATTCAACAAGGAAGGTCCTACCACGTGTTCAATTAGTCCGGCGGCTGTTACGTTTTTGGCAATCCAAAGCATGGTAGTGGTTACATCTCCAATGGGAGACCAAGCTCCACCGGCATTGGCGGCAATCACAATGAGTCCGACAAACCATAAACGTGTTTTTCTGTCTACAATCAATTTTCTTAGTAAAGTTACTAAAACAATAGTAGCAGTTAAGTTATCTATAACTGCAGAAAGAAAAAAGGCTAATGTGCCGATAATCCATAAGAGTTTTCTTTTGTTGTTGGTTTTTACATATTCTTTTAAAACCTCGAAACCACGATGAAGGTCAATGATTTCAACAATAGTCATTGCACCGACCAAAAACACGAGTATTTCTGATGTTTTAGCCAGATGATGCATCAGCGTATTGTGAAAACCTTCTTGTGCTTCTTCTCCACCTTCAAGAAAATTAAAAACATGTCCCTCCGGATTAATAACGGAAAACCATCCTTCATGAAATCCCATGGCAAGCAGCGCCCAAAGAATGGCTGCTGTCAATAAGGCAGGAACGGTTTTATCCAATTTGAGTTTATGTTCTGTTGCAATGGCAATATAGCCCAGAATAAAGATGAGTATTAAAACGTTTGTCATGATGTATAGTTTACTTTTGGTCAATAAAGTAGCAAATATAACATATTAAAAGTTTAATTTTCTAATTTATATCAGTATTTTCTGACAATTTTCAAGGTATTTGGATGCTTAATAAATGTTATAAATAATACCGGCGGAATGATTTGTAGTGCTACCGGTTACGCTGGAGAGAATATTGATTTTATTAAAATTTTTCAAATAACCTAACAAGCCAAAAATTAGAGCTTCCTTATAGTCAATGATTTGTTTCTCAGGCACAACAATATTCAGTTTGCTGAGTTTTTTAAACCTTTGCATCAAATACTTATTGTGGGCTCCCCCTCCTGTGACCAACATATTTCCTCTGTTTTTTGTTTTATGAATCACTTGAATCACAATGTGCTCTACATAAGTATTCAACAGACTTGGCACATCAATATTGTGTTTATCAATTAACGGAATAATGTTTTCAACAACAAATTCCCATCCTAAAGATTTGGGTTTCTTAGATTTATAGAATTTGATTGTATTCAAGTCATCGAAAAGTTTAGTGTTGAGTTTTCCTGATGCGGCAATCTCTCCCTTGTCGTCATATTCATAACCTAGTTTATTCGTATAGTGATTGAGTACGATATTTGCGGGGCAAACATCATAGGCAATTCTTTTTTTGTGTTCATCAAAAGAAATATTGGCAAAACCTCCCAAATTCAAACAATAGTCATAATCAGAGAATAACATTTGGTCACCAATCGGCACCAAAGGTGCTCCCTGTCCGCCCAGTGCAACATCTTGAGTTCTAAAATCGCAGATGGTTTTTATTTGTGTTATGGAAGCAATATGAGCGCCATTTCCAATCTGTGTTGTATATCCCAACTCGGGTTTGTGAAAAATTGTTTGACCGTGTGAAGCAATCAAATCGATTTCAGTTTTATTAATTTTATGCTTGTCGATAAACAAATTGACTTGTTCTCCAAGATATTTACCAAAAAGAACATCCAAGTAGGCCAGTTTGTCTGCCGAATATGTAAAGGCATTTTTTAGATCTGTTTTCCATTGTTGATTGTAAGAAATGGTTTCTGATGCCAAAATTTCAAACTTTTGCGGATTATTTTTGTAAAATTTGACATAGACAATGTCCAAGCCGTCCAAGGAAGTTCCGCTCATTAAGCCTATGACGTGTACATACATGTATATATTTCTTTAAAACTGTAAATATACAATTTATGTATGGAAAAAAATTATTAAATTTGGAAACCTTAATTTAAAAATAATAATACATATATGGACTTTTCACTTACTGAAGAACAATTGATGATTCAAGAAGCAGCGAGAGATTTTGCCAATCTGGAGTTGCAGCCCGGTGTTATTGAAAGAGATGAAAAACAATATTTTCCGGCGGAATTGAGAAAAAAAATGGCAGATTTAGGCTTTATGGGTATCATGGTTGATCCTAAATATGGCGGAAGCGGAATGGATACTATTTCATATGTGATAATCATGGAAGAACTTTCAAAGGTAGAAGCATCTGCCGGAGTGATTGTCAGTGTGAATAATTCTCTTGTAACTTGGGGAATAGAACATTTTGGAACTGAAGCCCAAAAAGAAAAATATTTAGTTCCTTTGGCTGTCGGAGAAAAATTAGGAGCCTTTGCTTTGAGTGAACCTGAAGCCGGTAGTGATGCTACACATCAGCGTACAATTGCTGAAGATAAAGGCGATTATTATCTATTGAATGGTGTAAAAAACTGGATTACCAATGGTCATACGGCAGACTATTATCTCGTGGTGGCACATACGCATCCCGAAAAAGGACATAGAGGTATTAACGCTTTTATTGTGGAAAAAGATTGGGAAGGATTCACCGTTGGACCAAAAGAAAACAAAATGGGAATCAGGGCATCTGATACGCATTCATTAATTTTTCAAGATGTGAAGGTGCCAAAAGAAAATAGAATTGGCGATGACGGGTTCGGTTTTAAGTTTGCCATGAAAACACTTTCGGGCGGGAGAATAGGAATTGCAGCACAAGCCTTGGGAATTGCTCAAGGAGCTTATGAAAGAGCTCTGCAATATTCCAAGGAGAGAGAAGCTTTTGGAAAACCTATTTCTCATCATCAGGCAATTGCTTTCAAATTGTCGGATATGAAAACAGAAATCGATGCTGCTCGTCATTTGGTGATGAAAGCAGCTTGGGATAAAGATCAAGGAAATAATTATGATTTAAGCGGAGCCATGGCAAAATATTATGCCGCTGAAATGGCAATGCGTGTGACGACAGAAGCGGTTCAAATTCACGGAGGTTATGGTTATGTGAAAGAATATCATGTTGAACGTATGATGCGCGACGCAAAAATCACTCAGATTTATGAAGGAACTTCTGAGGTGCAACAAATCGTAATTTCCAGAGCAATTCTCAGAGATTAATTTTAAACAATTAAAACAAAAAAAAATCCTTGCAGTCAAGCAAGGATTTTTTTTATGTGTTTATAAAATTTTAG
>CAZAXU010000062.1:0-7458 GCA_964489245.1 uncultured Flavobacteriaceae bacterium | reverse complement strand
TGGTGCGAAATGGAAGGTTACTATATTCACCTGCCTCGAAAAAAAAGGGGAAAGGGTTGTTATATTCAATACCCTATATCCCAAGCATTGCTTAATGTAGAAGATTTGAAGAAAATCCCTTTATTATTTGAGAAGTCAGGTTTAAAACCTTTTGAACAAATATCATTTGAAGATTTTAATACTATTGTTTCCAATTCTGATAATGGCGGATTTTTAACTCGACATTACTATAAATTGAAAGAACAATTTTCCGGGAAGAATGAATCAGAAATACTTGGCAAACAAATATATTCTTTTTACCTAAAATGGGATGGGAGGCTTCCCTCTGTAAAAATGGTCGGCAACAAATCAGTCGAAATAACAGATAAAATTTCTGCTGGCACTCTTATCCTGAGAAAAAATACAGTTTCTTCGAGTAAATTTGATCTCTTCATTTTTGATGAAAATGAAAACATTAAATATAAAACAAACGGCTCCGACAAATTATTATTTAAAAAAATAAATGCTCAATATCGCTTGCCCCATAAACAAAAAAACTTAATTACATTTATGAAAACGGACAATTATGATGATGATTGGGAAGAAAGTAGATTTTTAGAATTCAATACCCCTTGCCTGCTACTTTTTAAAAATAATATGGATTTTCTCCAAGATTATCTTCATTTGCTTGATAAGGATTTAAAAAAAACCTCGTCAGAATCTTATTCATTATTTGAATTGAACATAAAAGGGAATAAGGGAATTAAACAATTTTACAAATTTTTATTTTCTGAATCTAAAAGACCGTTTTCCGTTCGAAACGGTTTAAAAATCACCAGGAAATCATGGATGTTCGGGGCTGGACCAGATTTGGTTTTTGAAAAACCGGTTCGTGCATGGCTGAACGGAAAAGAAATTAGCATAGAGAATTTACGTTATTCCTGCAGGGATCATTTACCAGACAAATATACACTGAAAATTTCTGATCATGCACCTTTTACGTTTTTTATTGTAGAACCTCATAGAAATTCACCTACGAGTTATCCAGGGTGGAAGGTGACTAAAAAAGAGGCCGCTTGGGAGCCATACAAAAAAAACCATCAAATTTCAGGGCTAAATTTTTATTTCCTAAAAGAAAAAAATATTTCAGAACATAGGGAATGGATAGATGCTATTTCAGGTCGGAAAAAGAAAAAGCAAATTTCAAGGAGTTTAGTCGTTAATGCGTTACAGAGGGTAAACAAATGCTGATTCAAGAAAAATTCAAAGCAGTTGGGATCGTTGATAAGGCGATTGCAGAAAATAATGCTCTAATACGAATCCTCGCTTTAAAAGATCATGACACACAATCCCAAAATCTGAGTTTGGCAGACATTTTTCCACCAAATGGATGCGTGTTTGGCCCATCCTTCTTTCTTCATAATCCTAAAATAAAAGAAGGTGATTTGATAGAGCTTGAATGTCAAGACAACATAAAATATACGGGTCGTGCTGATCATACAAAATATATAGCAGCAGCCGGTAGCATCAATAAAAAAGACTATATAAAAACCTATAACCTGGAAACTCTCCCTATTAAAGATAATTATTTTAATATAAAAAATATTTCGTGTGAGTTGATTGACTGCAATAGCTATTTTTGCATTAGTGACGGGCAGCGAGTTTTAGGAAAATTACGGGCTCTGAACAATGGGATAATAGAGCCTGTGGATAGAAAAAGAGTCCATGTTTGGAGTAGAGAATGCTGTGATACAATTGATGATGGTAAAGTTTCCTATGTAAAACTTCCTTCAGGGGAATGCAGTGCTTATGATTGTATGGATGAATCAAAACTATTTGAATGGTTCAGGACGAAACTTAGAAAAATGAACCCTGAATATATCAAACTCCTTGACGAAAAAACAGAATGGAGACAAGAATTCCCTGTTTTTTTTGATGATTCTGATGAGGAGAGCTTGAAACTAGAGCGATATCGATTGACAAGGGTTTTGGATAAACTTGCCGGGATGGAATTGTCCATCCAAGATATTAAAAATTTAATTGGAACTTCAGAAAATTTTCAGAAAATTTTTAAGGAATCCATTGAAAAGCATATCGAATCTTTCAAGACAGAATATGAAGATGAATTGAAAAAATATTCAAAAAAATGTGATCTACAAAGATCCCATCTTTCAGATGAAATACAAAAAATTGAAAAAAAGATAGTCAAAGAAACAAAACGGCTTAAAGGACTTCAACAAAAAATTAATGTTTCAAAAGCAAAAAATGATAACATTTTAAAAAATAAAGAGCGAATTTTATCTGATTTTTCAATTATACGTGATGTATTGAACCCAAATTTTGGGGTAGTTGGTCTCGCAAATGAGAACATAGAAAGTCCGTACGTTATTGAAGTTGTTGATGAGAAGGAAACCTCCTGTGAAATAAAAGAAAAAAAAGAATGCCTGGTTCGCCTTGAATATTTTTTGGAAAGATACAAACTAAACCCAAAAATGGCATCAAGACTATTAAACTTGATTTTATGCTACAAAGGTGTCTTCATTAAAAAAATTGAATATGGAGTAGCTTTAGCACATGCATTGGGTAACACAAAATATGTTATCCAACAGGTTGAGCCGGATTGGATGCATTTTAAACAATTTTGGGAAAACAGCCTATGTGAATTATGGCAATCCAGTCACGAAAACCCAGATATAATACATCTGCTCTTACTCGAAGATATAAATATTGCAAGCCCTGAATGCTATGCTCGTCCATTAATAGATACTCTGCATGGTATAAGAAAAAAAATTCCATATGCAAAAAATAAAATGCCTAATAACCTGTGGATATTAGCAACCAAAATATCTTCCGAAGATCCACCCATTGGATTACCTCTGTATTCAAATACATTTGATGGATGGGGAGCAATCGGTTTTAAAGGTATTTTCAACCCTGACGAGAACAATTCCAATTCAACAGAACTCATTGATGGATATTTGACCTTGAAAAATTTACAAAACTTTTTACCAGAAGAATTTGAGAAAGAAAATATCAATGAAGATGTAAAAGCTGAATATAAATATCTTTTCAATAACGAATGATGGATAAAAACTTAACTATACAGTCTCTACTGCTTAAATGGTTTAGACATCATGGCAGTCGTTCCATCCCTCAAATTAAAATCGCTTGTGAAAATTTAAATACAAGTTTTTCCACAGGCATTAAATACCCCCTATTCCTTTTTTTCATGCCGCTTGTTCGAAAAGGATATGTTGAATTCATAGGGCATGGGAAATATCAACCCGGTCCACCAGCAATTATTTATAATAAAAAAGACGAAGTTTCCACAGCGATGAATTTATCAGATTCACAAGTCGAGTATATTCAAAAAAATGTACCTGAAGTCAAGAAATTAAATCTATTTCGCACAATTCGTTTTAAATCTCGTTTTAGAGACTTGAAACGAATCTGTAAAAATCTGAATATTGATTACACCGATAACAATATTATTCGATTTTTATCAGAATTTCCAAAATTAACAGATGTGATATCTCAGTATAAAAAGGCTCCTTTCTCCCACTATGAATATCACTTTGATGTGTTTCAGCATAGTTGGATAAACAATAAAAAACAATTTCGACTGGGAATCCACAAAGCAGCTAAAGATGCACAACAATATTTTTTCCGAATGAATAAAGATGTTTGGTTGAAAATCCCAAGGTATGAGGTAAACCCTGATTCACGATATATTTGTGAAACATATCAGGCCTTGTTAGAAAACAGACCTTTTATTTATTACGATGAAATAGAAGAGTTTCTAAAAATTCAAACTATTTCAATACCCATTTTAATCGAAAGGGTTTTGAGAATTCCCTCACTACATATGGAACAACAGTTTTTTAGAAATCATAAAGAACAAGTCTATCAAAATATCAGTATGTCGGCCTTTAGGCAACTAAATCGGATATTTTCTAATGGAATAAAAATATTATGAACAATCCTATAAAATTATGGCGAGAGCTAAAAGAAATTTACCTGAAATATATTGACAGTGGCTTACCATTAATTGATGAAAGATATTCAGTGGAAAGGCGCAAGTTGTACGATATACCAGGAGCTATTTGCCAGCCACCAATTATTGAATTGGTTCAAAAATACAAAGAAAGTTCAACGATTCTGTCAGTCTGTCAAAAATACGGTATAAATAAGGAGTTTGCCGATTTTACAAAGTGCGGTTTATTTCCTGATGACAACGGTGTTGAGAGAAAACTATACCAGCATCAGGAAGATGCGATCAAATGGGCGATCTCTGAGCGCAAACATATTGTTGCAACAACGGGAACGGGTTCTGGTAAAACAGAGTGCTTTCTTTTGCCAATTATTTCAGACCTAATTTCAGAATCCATAAGTTGGCACAAAAAGCGTCCAAGAGCATTAAGAGCATTAATACTTTACCCACTAAATGCTCTCGCTGAAGATCAAATGGTTCGTCTTAGAAAATCATTAAACAGTAGGTCACCGCAAGAAACAGGCGCAAGGGACTGGTTGGATAAAAATCGTTCGGGTCACCGGTTCTATTTTGGTAGATATACAGGGTTAACACCAATAAGCGGGAAAAAGGGGAAATCCAGAAATCGATATAATCATGAAAAAGAACGGCATGAAAAAGACTGGCAGGCAGCATATTCAGCTTATGAAAAGACCGGTGAAGAATCATTGATATACCATATACCTTGTATGGATGAAGACTCTGCTGAAATGTGGGACAGATGGTCGATGCAGAAGAATCCTCCCGATATACTTATCACAAATTACAGTATGCTCAATATTATGCTCATGCGTGGGGTTGAATTGCCAATTTTTGAGAAAACTAAAAAATGGCTCGCTGAAGATTCTTCGCATATTTTCCATTTAGTAGTTGATGAAATGCATACCTACAGGGGGACTTCAGGAACTGAAGTAGCTTATCTTATACGCATACTGTTGCATCAGTTGGGATTATCTCCTGAATCACCCCAAGTTCAGTTTCTATCATCAAGTGCTTCCATGCAAGAGAATGATAAAACTAGGGACTACTTATCTGCATTTTTTGGTTTTGACAAACAGACTTTTAAAAAGAACGTTAAACTTTTATCAAATCCATTATTAGAGCCTCTAAAAAAACCTGTTGTTCCGCTTCCTGTAGAATATTTTGCAGAGTTTGCTGTAAATTGTGAACATATACCTTTTGATGATGCTTTTGATAAATTCAAGCAAAAACTCAATTGCGAATCATCGGAAGAAATTATTAAAAAATTTGAAATTCTATGTTGGTTGCAATTTATAATGCAAGATGAAGAAGGTTTCCCAAAAGCCTTAAAAAGCACAGAAATCTCAAAAAAAATATGTAAGAATAATAATAAAGCCTTGGAGGGTTTATTCCTCACATTATGTAATAGCAAAGCATTATCGGGTGAGGGGGCGCTTCAACCCATACGTGCTCATCTTTTTTTCCGTAATATAGAAGGGCTATGGGGTTGTTCGAATAAAGACTGTGATCAGGTTGATGAGCATCTCCAATGGAAATCACGGAGGATAGGCAAACTTTATTTTACACCTCGACCTTTTTGCAAGTGTGGTGGTAAGATTCTTGAAATCATTATTTGCAGAGGATGTGGTGAAATTTTTCTTGGAGGATATCTTGATGAAGAATCTGGTGTTAAAGCTATAGTTCTGGATAAACCAATAACTGATCAAGAAGGTGTATATTGTGTGATTTCACTAGAAAAAAAAGTCTTTATGTCAGATAAAGATAGTGGCTGGAGAAATTCCAATTATAATTCTTTTGAAGGAGAACTGCAAATAAGAAGAGGAGGCAATAGTGGGGTATTTATTTCAGGAAAGGATTCTTTAGTTAAATATCCAAGCGAGTGCCCAAACTGTGGATTGAAATACAGTATCCGAGACAAGCTCTCCTTGACACCACTCAGCAAGCATGTAACTGGAGTTCAAAAAGTAAATCAAGTTATGGCTGAGGCTTTAATGAGAGAAATGAAAAAAGATGCATCAAATCGAAACACCACCAAGCTTGTTCTGTTTTCTGATAGTCGCCAAGCGGCAGCCAAGCTTTCAGCAGGAATTGAGTTGGATCACTACAGGGATGTTCTGCGACAAACTGTATTGAATTCATTGGAAAGTGAGGACGAGAATAAAATCGTATTAAAAAAATACAGAGACAATTCCGCGGCGTTAACTGATTTTGAAAAGAAGAGGTTTAGAACACTCAGAAAAAATGACTATTATAATCGTATTATCAGTCAAATAAGAGATGAAAAAGAAGATTTAATTAGCAGCGACGATTTACATGAACTGAATCAATTTTTCACAAGACAGTCTATTGCCGAAATAAAAAAAATCGAAGAGGATGTTTTGTTTAAACTTGCTTTTTTAGGCATGAATCCAGCAGGGCCTAAACCTACAATGACAACAAGGGGGGATACAGACTGGAAAGATTTATTTTCTTGGGAGACCGATAAAGTAAAACGGATTGATCAGGGTGCTGGAAGCACTTTTTTTGATAATATTGGCCTTCATTGCAACAAAGAACAATTGATTACAATTTTTGCACACAAGAAACGCTCTTTTGAATCTTTAAAATTAGGATACGTAACCGCAAATATTGAAGAATATGGGCCAGAGTTCAGGCAATTCGCTGATGTAACAATACGCCTTTTAGGAGAAAATTGGAGGATAACAAATAATGATTCAAGATACCCAAGCTTAGGTTTTCCAAAATCAGCCAGAGATTTTGTAAAAGTTGTATATGGCCATAGAAACAGCCCCAAGTTAGACGAATTAAAAAATATTTTACGAGATCGCGATATCATAGAAAAAGATGAGGTTTTATTAACTGGGAAAAATTTATTTTTCAATAAATCCACCATCGGAGATGAAGTTTGGATCTGTAAAAGGTGCAATGCGGTCCACCTTCACCAATCTTGTGGTTTTTGTACGAGTTGTCGAGAACGTATAGATAATGTAGCATATTTAACTCAAAAGGAGTTGCAGAATTCTGACGATTACTATCTTTATCTAGCAACAACAGCAGAAACTTTCCGATTGCACTGTGAAGAGTTGACTGGGCAGACATCACGAGGAGAATCTTCAAAACGTCAACGGTTATTTCAAGGTATTTATTTAAAAAATGAAAATCCTCATGTCGATGAAATAGATTTACTTAGCGTTACGACGACCATGGAGGCAGGTGTTGATATTGGTTCTCTTTCTGCTGTTATGATGGGGAATGTACCTCCCCAGCGATTTAATTATCAGCAACGGGTGGGAAGAGCTGGGCGGCGTGGCCATCCCTTATCCCTTGCTCTCACAATAGCCAAAGCCAGTAGCCATGACCAGACTCATTATTTTCAGACTGAGAGAATGGTATCTTCGAAGCCGCTTGACCCATACCTGGAGGTTCACAGCAGTGAGATCGCTGGACGGATGATTAATAAACAGGTT
>CAZAXU010000061.1:0-8113 GCA_964489245.1 uncultured Flavobacteriaceae bacterium | reverse complement strand
TCCTATGTAAAGCCATCCCCTAGGCACTAAACTTTTTTCAAAGACAATATTTTAATGTTAAACCTTATGATTACCAAAATTACTACTTTTACATAAATCCTAAATCAGGAAGCGCAACAAATATAAACCTATGAAAAACAGACCTTTAATCAAAGCGGGATATATCGGCATATTGATGTTGCTGTTCGGAATTATATTAATGAACATTTTTCCGAAAAACGCTCATATGGCAGAAGGCTTTAAAACACCCGTTATCTTTTTTGAATTTGCGAACAATATTCAAGAAACCCAAAAATTTTTCGGCATAACTGATGGGCAAAATATTCCTGACAAACATCTGATTCAACAAATGAATTTAGGCAATAAAATAGATTTTATCTATGCTTTTGTTTATGCATTGTTCTTATTTTTATTTGCCCGGAAAATCAAACAAATTTCCAAAAAAAAAATATTTTCAGGCGTGATGTTTTTAGCAATTTCGGCATTTGTGTCAGATGTTTTTGAAAATATCAATCTTTTGCAAATCACCTCAAAAATCACAACCGGAGATTTCCAACATCAATTATCGATGCTCCATATTTTTACTTGGATGAAATGGGGCAGTTTGGCAATCGGATTTGCCCTGTTGTCAAAATGGTTTTATGATCAAAAATCTTGGCAACGTATTATTGCTCCTTTGTGTTGGATGCCTGTAGTTTTAGCCGGCCTTTCTTATTATTTTCGCGGCGCAAATAATGAATATTTTTCATTGTCTGTGATGTCATGTTTTATTATTTTGGTTATACATTCATTTGTGTATAGCACAAGAAAAAAAGTCTAAAGCCGTTTTTGCTCATTCAAAATTTGCAATTATTTCAGCTAAAACACTTCTATAGATATTTAAACGCTTAAAAATTGTTTGGAATATCCGATATAATCCATACTCTTGATCAAAATACGTTTTTTTGACCTGTCAATTTGTCAGTTTGCGACTAATTTCTTAGTTTTGTACAGCTTTTGCTATTCAATTGCCAAATCAATTAAATCAAAGAAATGTCTGACATTTTACAAAACATAAAACAACGACACGGAATCATCGGAAATGATTCTAAACTCAATCGTTCCTTAGATAAAGCCTTGCGTGTTGCCCCAACCGATATCTCTGTTTTGGTCACCGGAGAGAGTGGTGTTGGAAAAGAAGTTATCCCTAAAATTATACATCAGAATTCACACAGAAAACACGGAGCCTATTTCACCGTAAACTGTGGAGCAATTCCGGAAGGAACCATAGACAGCGAACTTTTCGGGCATGAAAAGGGCTCTTTCACAGGCGCAACAGCACAACGAAAAGGATATTTTGAAGAAGCCAACGGAGGCACGCTCTTTCTGGATGAAGTAGGAGAACTGCCGCTGACCACTCAAGTTCGTTTATTGCGCGTATTGGAAAACGGAGAATTCATCAAAGTAGGCTCGTCTAAAGTGCAAAAAACAGATGTTCGTATTGTTGCGGCAACCAACAAAAATTTGCTCAAACTCATAGAACAAGGCAAATTCAGGGAAGATTTATATTACAGACTGAACACCATAGAAATCACTTTGCCGCCCCTACGAAAAAGAAAGGAAGATATCCATTTGTTGTTTCGAAAATTCGCATCTGATTTTGCACAAAAATATGGCATTCCCGCCATTCGTCTCACCCCGGATGCCATCGAAATTTTGAATAATTATAACTGGCCCGGAAATATTCGTCAACTCAGAAATTTAACCGAGCAAATTTCAATCTTGGAAGAAAGCAGAGCAATCGACGGAAAAATTTTAAAAAAACATCTGCCCGATTATAAACATCAGTTGCCTTCTGTAGTGCTTTCTGAAGAAGCCAATTTCAATTTCAATAAGGACAGAGAAATTATCTACAAATTAATTTTTGACATGAAAAAAGAAATTGAATCGTTGAAAAAAGACCTGAGCTTGGACTACAACCGACAAAATCACAGAAGCAGAAAATTCTTAGAAAACGAAACGCAACAAAATGAACCTGCCGATGTCGAGATTATCTATAACCCATCAGAAAACAAATCGGATTTCTCAGAAGGTGAAACCCAAGTCATCGAGGTCAGAAGAGAAGATGAAAGCCTCTCGTTGCAAGAAAAAGAGATAGAATTGATTAAAAAAGCGCTGGAAAAACACAACGGAAAAAGAAGAAATGCCGCCAAAGAATTGGGTATTTCCGAACGCACTTTATATCGAAAAATTAAAGAATTCAATTTGTAGTATTTTAACGTATATTTGTCCTTGAGAATGTTTAAAAGAACCGCTTACATATCACTGGTTTTAGTGTTGTTGCTTTCATGCAAAATGAACTATTCGTTTTCAGGCATTAATATTTCAAAAGATGTTCAAACTTTTGAGGTGCCTTATGTCTCCAACAACGCCCCCATTGTTGTTCCCGGAATAAATGAAGACTTTAGAAATCAACTGATTGAAAAAATCACACGACTCACCAATTTATCCGAAGTCAGAAAAAACGGTGATTTAGTCTATGAAATGGAAATCAGCGAATACGGCACACAACCGATTGCAGCCTCTGCCAACCAAACCGCATCGATGAGTCGCCTGACCATCGGAATAAAAGTTTCTTATACAAATAATAAGAACGAAGACGACGATTTCTCAAGAACTTTTTCTCATTATTATGACTATTCTGCCAACCAAAACCTGACCGATATTCAAGATGCCGCTCATAAAGAAATTTTTGACAGAATTATACAAGATATTTTTAACGAGACCTTAGCAAAATGGTGATGAAAACATCTGAATTCACATATCTTCTGCAGCATCCGGAAAAAATCAACTCCGAACAGTTCAAAAAACTATCAAAAATACTTGAACGCTATCCTTATTTTCAATCGGCTTTAAGCATACGGCTGAAATATCTCAAACGAGAAAAATTAATCTCAAAAACAAATTTGTCAAATGCAGCCGTTCACATTACGGATCGAAGCGTTCTCTTTGATTTTATCGAGGGACAAAAAAATGCATATAACAGCGCTGCAGATGTTATGCATCCCGCCTATGAAATCAAAACAGGAGCAGACAAATATTTTTCTGACACCAATACAAATAAACTCAAAAAACAAAAATCTGAAAAATCCGGTTCAAGCAAAAAATTGCGTCCTCCAAAAAAGCCGCTTTCCGATGAAAAACTAAGCTATTTGGAGTGGATGCATCGATATAAGCACAACAAACAAAGATCTCGATTGAAAAATTTGGATGTTATAGAAAAATTTTTAATCAACAATCCCAAAATAACTCCTGTCAAAAATCAACATATAAAACCTGCTGAAAACATAGAAAAAAGCGTAGAAGAGCGACAAACCTTGATGACCGAAACACTAGCCAATTTATATGTCAAACAAGAAAAATATGAAAAAGCCATTCAAGCTTTTAAGATATTAAGTTTGAAATATCCAAAAAAAAGTGGTTATTTTGCAAATCGAATTTCCGAATTAAAACAAAAGATAAAATAAATATATCATGAGTCTATACATTTTTGTATTATTAATAGCAGTTGTTGCATTTTTGTTGATATTAGTCATTATGGTTCAAAACCCGAAAGGAGGCGGTTTGGATTCTAATTTCGGCGGCGGCGGCGGAAATATGCTGGGCGGTGTCAAACAAACAACAGATTTTCTGGATAAAGCCACTTGGACTTTGTTTTCTTTGTTGATTGTGTTGATTTTAATCTCTAACTCGGTTATCATTAAATCAACCGCTCCGACAAGTTCTAAAATCAAGGATGCAATTGAAAAAAATGCACCTTTACAAGACGACAGTAAAACTGCTCCGAATCCATTGCTCCCTTCAGGAACAGAACAGCCTAAAGGCGACAGCAAATAAACATTATCATATGATAAAAAAAGTGCCGGATGTGACATCTTGGCACTTTTTTTTATCATCGACTTGCCAAATCCCGTATGGCATAATTTCTGTAAAAAAACGGATTGAGTTAAAACAAGAATAAAAAACAAAAAATATAAAAACTATGGCAAAAAGTATTCAATTTGACGTCGAAGCAAGAGACGCACTCAAGAAAGGTGTTGACGCATTGGCTGACGCCGTTAAAGTAACCTTAGGACCTAGAGGAAGAAACGTAACCATTGAAAAATCTTTTGGAGGACCACAAGTGACCAAAGACGGTGTCACGGTGGCAAAAGAAATCGAACTGGAAGACCCGTTGGAAAATATGGGTGCACAAATGGTGAAAGAAGTAGCTTCAAAAACCAATGACCTCGCCGGAGACGGAACAACCACCGCTACGGTATTGGCACAAGCCATTATTAGAGAAGGATTAAAAAATGTGGCTGCCGGAGCCAATCCGATGGATTTGAAAGCCGGTATTGACAAAGCAACAAAAGCCATTGTCAAAGACTTGGAGAAACAAACGGTTGCCGTTGGAAATGACAACGAAAAAATCAAACAAGTTGCCAGCATTTCCGCCAATAACGATGAAGAAATCGGAAAATTGATTGCTCAGGCATTCCAAAAAGTAGGCAAAGACGGTGTCATCACCGTTGAAGAAGCCAAAGGAATGGAAACCTATGTTGATGTGGTTGAAGGAATGCAGTTTGACCGAGGATATCTTTCTCCATACTTTATCACCAAACATGAAAAAATGGAAGTGGAATTGGAAAAACCATACATTCTCCTTGTAGACAAAAAGGTTTCTTCCATGAAAGATCTTCTTCCCATTTTGGAAAAATCCGCTCAAAGCGGACGCCCGCTACTGATTATTGCCGAAGATGTGGAAAGTGAAGCTTTGGCAACATTGGTCGTTAATAAACTCAGAGGAACTTTGAAAATTGCGGCAGTAAAAGCCCCCGGATTCGGAGACAGAAGAAAAGCAATGCTTGATGATATTGCTGTTCTTACGGGTGGAACCGTGATTTCGGAAGAAAGAGGTTTCACTTTGGAAAACGCCGATATCGAGATGCTCGGACAAGCAGACAAAATCACTATTGACAAAGACAACACTACAATTGTCAACGGTGCGGGAAATAAAAAAGATGTGGATGCGCGTGTGCATCAAATCAAAGCGCAAATTGAAACCACCACTTCTGAATATGACAAGGAAAAACTACAAGAAAGGTTGGCAAAACTTGCCGGAGGTGTAGCTGTTTTATATGTCGGAGCACCCAGTGAAGTGGAACTGAAAGAGAAAAAAGACCGTGTTGATGATGCTTTGAATGCAACAAGAGCCGCCGTTGAAGAAGGAATCATTTCAGGTGGCGGTGTGGCACTTGTCAGAACCAAGAAAATATTGAAAAAAATCAAGACCGAAAACAAAGACGAGGAAACCGGAATAAAAATTATTGAGAGAGCCATTGAAGAACCGCTGAGACAAATTGTCAATAATGCAGGCAAAGAAGGCTCTGTGGTGGTTGCAAAAGTGATTGACGGAGACAAAGACTTTGGCTATGATGCCAAAAGAGATGAATATACCAATATGCTGAAAGCGGGTATTATCGATCCTAAAAAAGTGACTCGTGTGGCGCTTGAAAATGCCGCATCTGTTTCAGGAATGATTCTGACCACAGAAGTGGCTATCACCAACATCAAAGAAGACAATCCTGCACCAATGCCTCCAATGGGTGGCGGCGGAATGCCAATGATGTAAAACAAGCCAACAAAAAAATACCGAAAAAAAATCGCCTGAAAAATTTCAGGCGATTTTTTTTATAGCTCAAATATCTTATAAGATTGGTGTATCTGTTTGACCAAATTCTCGGTTCTTGCAGCGTGTGTATCCGAGATAAAAATCTGTCCGAAAGATTTATCGTTAACCATATTGACAATTTGCGCCACACGAAGTTCATCCAGTTTATCAAAAATATCATCAAACAAAAGAATCGGCATTTTGTTGGATTGTTTTTTTAAAAATTCAAATTCCGCCAAGCGCAGGGCAATCAAAAAAGTTTTTTGCTGTCCTTGACTGCCAAATTTTTTAATCGGTTTTTCATTGATTTCAAACAAAAAATCATCGCGGTGAATTCCTTTTGATGTATGTTGCAACATTCTGTCTTTCTGAATATTTTCATGCAATAAATCAATCAGGGGCTTCACTTCAAGCTCGGAATAATAAGAAATATCCACTTTTTCTTTTCCCGCCGAGAGCACATCATATCTTTCTTCGAGATAACCGGAAAACTCTCGAATAAAATCACGCCTTTTTTGATAAATATTCATCCCGAATTTATGCAATTGCTCATTATATACAGCAATTGTATCAGCATCAAATTTATGATTGGCAAAAAAATATTTTAACAGTGAATTTCGCTGTGCCAAGTTCTTCTGATAGGCAATCAGATCAGACAGATAAGAAGCATCGGCTTGAGAAATGATTTTATCTACAAACCTGCGGCGCGTTTCTCCACTCTCCGAAATCAGGTCACGATCATAAGGAGAAATCATCACCAAAGGAATCAGCCCGATATGGTCGGAAAGTTTGTCATATATCTTGTTGTTTCTTTTAATGGTTTTCTTTTTGTCAATCTGATAACTCACCAAAATATCTTCTGTTTTTCCCTGAACATCAAACTTGCCGCGAACACTAAAAGCATTTTCTTCAAACTTCAAAATCTGGCGGATATTATTGTTGAAATAAGAACGTCCGAAAGACAAAAAATAAATGGCATCGAGCACATTGGTTTTTCCCACTCCGTTGTTCCCTACAAAACAATTGATTTTTTGATCAAACTCAAATCGGGTTTCTTCAAAATTTTTGAAGTTATATAATTTTAATTCTTTTAAAAACATTCGGTCATAAAATAAAATCTAAAGTTAAACAATCCTAAAATTTTATCCAAGTTTTATATTAAAAAACTATCTTTGCATAAAAATATATCTGATTTATGGGATTATTAAAAACGATAGCATTCATCATAATTTTCTATTATGCTTTCAAGTTCATCATGAGATTATTGGCGCCGCGTTTGGCAAAAAAAATGATGGAAAAAGCAGCAAAAAACTTCGAAGAACAATTCAACAATCCTTACTACAGAGAAGAACAACCCGATCGGAAAAAAGGAGAAACCTATATTGAAAAGAAACCGGTTGATAAGCCAAAAACCAAAACAAAGAACAAAGAAGGAGATTATGTTGATTTTGAAGAAATAGACTAAAAGAAATGAAAATAAGCGGATTCACTTTTGCAAAGAATGCACAGAAACTTTACTTCCCCATCAAACAATCCATTGAATCTATTCTGCCCATTGTAGATGAGTTTGTTATTGCCCTTGACAAAGGAGATGCAGATGACAAAACAGAGGAACTTCTTAAAAGCATTGACTCTGACAAAATCAAGATTGTATATGTGAAATGGGAACCTGATAAATATCCTTGGAATACCATATATGCCCAACAAACCGATGTTGCCAAAGAAGCTTGCTCGGGAGATTGGTTGTTTTATATTCAAAGTGACGAAGCCATGCATGAAAAATGGCTCCCCGTTGTGAAAAATGCGTGTAAAAAATATCTCGATAACAAAAAAGTAGAAGGTTTTTTGTTTAAGTACAAACATTTTTGGGGAGACTATCGGCATTATCACAGAAGCCATGTTTGGTATCCGAAAGAAATCAGAATTGTGCGGAACGATTCAAAAATCCATTCTTGGAAAGACGCCCAATCTTTCAGGAAATTCGAAACCTTTGACCACTCATTTGAAGCCTATCATCAAAAAGGAGGAAAAAAACTCAATGTCATCCAACTTCCTGCGGAAATTTTTCATTACGGATATGTTCGTCCGCCACATATGATGAGAAAAAAAGCCAAAAGTAACGAGGAAACTTTTTTTGGAAAATTCAGACCCGAAATGGTCAACCGCGGAGATGATACTTTTTATTACGGTCCCTTGAACTTGCTGACGGAATTTAAGGGAGAACACCCTGCCGTTATGAAAGAATGGATCGACGATTTTCATTGGAAAGATCAATTGCAATATTCAGGAAAACGACTCAATCATAAACATGATCGTTTGAAATATCGCGTGATTTCATGGTTTGAAAATCATATTTTTAAAACCAGATTATGGGGTTTTAAAAACTATAAGATTGTGGGAAAAGTGAAGTGATGTTAGAAA
>CAZAXU010000060.1:0-8570 GCA_964489245.1 uncultured Flavobacteriaceae bacterium | reverse complement strand
TTTTAAAGAGTTTTCTTGCAAAAGTTCGCATTAAAATGTATCAAGAATACTAAAAAAAACGCTGCAAATCATTAATTTACAGCGTTTTGCAGATCTATATAAAATTTTTAAAAGAAACTAAAAGTTGAATCCTAAATCTCCCGGATAAAATCCGACTGTTTTTGAAATAATCGCTTGATTGTTGCTTAAATCATAAACGTTCAGGTGCCCTTCTGCAGTATAAGTGGCATCGGTGACAAAAAGCTTTCCGTCATGTGCTTGCATATAATATACATTGGTTTTGGAGATTACTTCTGATGTAGGTAAAGAAGTGTCTGCTATGTCCATTTTATAAATTTTTCCGTTTAAGTAATAATAGAGACTATTTTCATTTACAGTCAAGAAATCGGGATGTTCCGTTGTGGCAAAGTCTAGTGTTTGCACGACACTGAAATTGTTATTCAGGTCTATTTTATACAGTTTCCCCGCCGTTTCATTTTGTGTATAAGCCGGTTCACCTCCGCACATAACCCAAAGATAGCTGTCTTTGATAATCATCGAGTTAGGTCTGTCGCCTACATTGATGGTGGCTATGATATTTTTGGTGATTAAATCAACAACGGAGATTTTGTTATTTGTGCTGTAGGCGCCTTTGTGTGCCACAAAGAGATAGTCGTCATTGGCAGTGATTTTTTCCGGTCCTAAAGGCACATCAATCGTTGTAGAGACTGTATTTGTTTTTGTATTGATAACAGCCAAATAATCATCGTCATCATCACTTGTGTCTCCCCAACAACTCACGTAGGCAAGATTGTTGTCAACGGCTTGAAAATATCTGGGATTGGTCAAATCAGAGCTCATGGTAACAATTTTTTTCATCGTTCCTCTTTCAACAACCTCAATCTTGTGTGAATTGTTGACAACAATATAAGCTTTGTCTTCCGTGAATCCTATGGATTGCGCGACATCTCCCAGTGCCATCCCCGGATTTACGGTTCTGAAAACAGTATCCGTTTTTTTGCTAAGATCCTTGGAAAAATAAGTAATACTGGCGTCTCCATGTGTAAAAATTCCTTGATTGACAACATATATTCCCTTCTCATAGTCTCCTTTAGGCGTTTCTATTTTTTCTTTCTTACACGATGACAGAGAAAAGATAAGGAGCAATAAACTCAGTAGTAAAACATTATTTTTTTTCATTTCTATTTAATTTAAAATTAATATTTAGGTTATAATTTCTTCCGGGTTGTGGTCTCGACGGAACCAGTTGGTAGAATCGATTGAAAAGATTATTCACATTGATTTCTGCATTGATAATTGAGCTGAATTCGTAGCTTAAGCCTATATTGTGAACGTGATGAGATCGTATGAATATCGTGTTTGATGCTGTTGTGTATATTTTGTCAAAAAATTGTAACCCGTATTTCATTCCTATTTTTTTATAAGTCAGACTGAGACTCGAAAATAGTGTATTTGACGGAGTATAGATGATTTTTTTTTGTGTTTTTTGATCGGTAACGTTCTGATATGTATAATCTGTGTAGAAATTTATTCCAAAATTACGGTTGATATTTGTTTTATAATTAAAGGAAAATTCTATGCCTTTACTGATGACTTGCTCAAAGTTTTTCGGACTCCAAATTTGGTTGTTGTCAGGTGTCCATTTAATCAGATTCCTACTGTTGATATAGAATCCGCCAAGGTTTATTTCAAGCTTTTTCAGGTGAATATCTTCACCGATTTCCGCAGAAAAGCTTTCTTCCGGTTTCAGTTTGGAGTTCCCATTCGGATTCCAATATAAATCATTGAAAGTGGGCGTGTTATAGTTTTTTGAAAAGCTGATTCTGCTTTTATATTTTTTATGAAAAACATAAGACATTTCCAGAGCGCCAATCACAGGAATTTTATAAAGGTTTGAAAAATCTTTTCTCAAACTGAGATTATAAGTAAAATGTTTTATCCGATGCATCCACACAAGATAAGAAGAATAGTCGTTTCTTTTGTGCCGGTTGATGTTGTCTCCTCGGGCAAGTATGTTTTTATAAGAGAAGCCGCCCAACAATTTTTTGTTAGAACTCACGTCATAAATCAAGTTGGATTTGGCAACCAATGTTCGGCTGTTGTTTTGTGTGTATGCGCTTCTGTTTTTATTGGAATAGTAGTCAAATTTTTCCGACAGATAGGCAAAATCGGATTGGATGATAAAATGCATGAAGTGTTTTTTCCATCCCAATAAATTTCTAAAATTTTCCGTAAATAGTTTGCTGTGGCTCGGTGCATAAACGGTTCCTGACATTTCTCTGTTGAGTTGGTTGAATTGAGATTTGAAATAGATATTGTTCTTTGCATTGATTTTATATCCGAAACTTGCAGACACATCGTTGCCCATATAGGCGGCATTTTCATTGTTTATGTTTTTTCCGATAAACGGATAATTGTTTTTAGATTTTCTGGTATTATAAGCAAAATTTATAAAAATATTTTGTGTGCCGTATTTGATGCTTGCCATGTTTTCTGCCGTACTGAAACTTCCCAGATTCAGGTTGTTTTTAATTTCCAATGCAGGCTGATAGACAATTTGATTTTCGAGAGAAATGACTCCTCCGATTCCTCCGCTTCCAAAAAGGTTGCTGGATCCTCCTTTTTTTAGCATAATCTTGTCAAAACCGGCGGTGTATATCGTGTTTAGGTCGGTTTGTCCGTTCATGGGAGAATTGATAGAAATTCCATTCCAAAGCACTTGCGTATGTGATGGAGATGTTCCTCTGATTGAGATGCCGGAAAGCATGCCTCTGCCATATTCTCTGATAAAGATTCCTGTATTATTTCTTATCACATCGCTCAACGAAACGGGTTTTTGCAATTGTTTTTGCAAAAAAGTATTGCAATGATAGGCGTGCATCATCTGTTTTGATGTTTGAGAATGAAGAAAAATTGAGTCCAAGTGCTCAACAAATTTGTCATCCTGCTGTGCATCGACAATGAGCAGAGAAAATAAAAACAGTATGGATAAAAATGTATATTTCATATTTCAACCACCTTTCCTCCGAAGGATATTTTTGAATGATTAATAGATTTAGTAGGTCTCCTGACTTGCGTATGAATAACAGCCTTCCCATTCATTAAACGCTGAACAGTGGCGTAGGATGTTATCCACCTTTGTTAGCTTACAGTTGCGGGGACAGTTCCGGATTTGCACCGAATTCCCTTTTAATCTACACCCGTAGAACTAAATCTGCACAAATTTAGTATTTTTTTTTGATTTGAAATTAAATTTCATGGAAAATAAATACTCTTTATGTAAAATCAATTTTTTTTACTTTTCACTTTGAGAACTTTTCATTGGCTGTTTCATTGCGGGTTCGAGTAATTTATTTAATTTAGCGGAAAAATACAGGATGTATCTTGAGAGTGTAGGAAAATACTTTTTAATGCTGAAGCAAGTCTTTGCCAAACCTAAAAAGCATAATATTTTTTGGGAAAATTATTTTAAAGAAGTTGAAGATTTAGGCATAAAATCCATAGGTTTAGTTGGTTTTATCTCATTTTTTATCGGTGGAGTCGTGGCCATTCAAACCGCTCGAAATTTGCACAACCCGATGATTGATAAGTTATATGTTGGCTATGCCACTATCAAATCGATTATTTTAGAATTTTCTCCAACTTTTGTTTCCATTATTTTGGCGGGCATTGTAGGTTCCTATATTTCTTCCACAATTGGCACCATGCGTATCACTGAGCAGATTGATGCTTTGGATGCCATAGGCGTTAATTCTTTGAACTATTTGGTGCTTCCAAAAATAGTTGCAGCGGTCACTTTTTATCCTTTTTTGATTGCCATCAGTATGTTTCTAGGCGTATTGGGTGGATGGGTGGCAGGAAATCTGACAGGAATGGTGCTCACCGAAGACTATTTGAGAGGAATCAGACATTCTTTTGACGCCTTTGATATCACTTATGCGTTGATTAAAACACTTGTTTTTGCATTCTTAATAGCAAGCATACCGTCCTATTTCGGCTATTATGTGAGAGGAGGGGCACTTGAAGTGGGGCGCGCCAGCACAAAAGCCGTGATCTGGACAAGTGTGAGTATCATTGTGGCAAACTATATCTTAACCCAATTATTGTTGAGCTGATGATTGAAGTGAAAAATATACATAAGACTTTTGGAGACAACCACGTGCTCAGAGGGGTCAGTGCGTTTTTTGAAAAAGGAAAAACAAATATGATTATCGGACGTAGCGGCTCAGGCAAAACGGTTTTTGTAAAATCAATTCTGGGTCTGATAATTCCGGAGGAAGGAGAAATATCATTTGACGGCAGAATATGGAGCCGATTGAGCTTGGAAGAACAAAGAAATCTAAGATCTGAAATGGGAGTGGTTTTTCAAGGAAATGCCTTGTTTGACTCCATGTCTGTGGCAGATAATATCAAATTTCCAATGCGCATGTTTTCAAAGAAAACGGACAATGAGATGAAAGACAGAGTGGACGAAGTGCTGGAGCAAGTCGGACTTGAAGGTTCAAATGACAAGTTTCCTGCAGAAATTTCGGGAGGTATGAAAAAAAGGGTAGCATTGGCAAGAGCCATCGTGTTGAATCCAAAATATTTGTTTTGTGACGAACCCAACTCGGGGCTTGATCCGAGAACAGCCAGCCTGATTGACAATCTGATTCATGATCTAACCGTAACCTATGATACCACAACCATTATCAATACCCATGACATGAATTCCATTATGGAAGTGGGAGAAAAAATAATTTTATTAAAAGACGGACATAAGGAGTGGGAAGGAGATAAGTCCAATGTCTTTCTAAGCGATAATGAAGCCTTGAATGATTTTGTGTTTTCTTCATCTCTGTTTAAACGGGTGAAAGAAATCGTGGTGAAAGAAGGAAGGTTTGAGTGAAATTTATTTTAGCAATCTGTATCTGCTTCAATTATTTCAAAGGCTTCATTGATTTTGCAATCAATACTTTCAATCGAAAAATTATATTTCTTCATATCTATATCAGTAGCGATATTTGTTATATCACTTGTAAATTAAGGTTGAAAATTCCTTAGCTGAATTTTTATTTTCAGCTTTTATTTTTACGATATATGATTTTGTTAATATGACGTCAAAGGTTTTCATAATTATTTTTTTAATGGGAAGTAGATGATAATGCCCAATTTAAATCATTACCGAGTTTATTTTTCCAACCCTATTTTCATTGAATAAAACGGTTTCAATGATTTTTAATTTCAAATTCCGTTCCGCATTTTTTACATTTATACAGGTTTTTATAGAACAGCGGATAGGTCGTGAACAGCAGTGCAATCAGCATGGAAAAAAATCCTGATAAACTTTTAACCGATTTAAAATCGGAAATAATATCGGTCGATTGGCAATTCGGACAGGATACTATTTTGTTGTTTTTGTCTTTGATGGGTTGCGCTTCGATTTCTTGGATAATCTTTTTTGCTTTTTCAAAATCTGATGCGTTAATTTTCAGTTTGATGCCCCCAATCATAATATCGTGAAGAAGATTGAGAGAGACCATATTCTCGTCGAACAAATAACACCTGATGTCTCTATCTTCCAGAATGGATTTATACAGATGAGAATCAATCGGATTGCCAAATGTTTTTAGCGTGATTAATTTCATCAGTTCAAGTTTATGATTCTGATTGTGTCCATTTTTAAGCGTTGTTTAATCCATTTTTCAAAAACTTTTGCTTGTTTCTTTCTGACACGCCAAGGCGTTCTTCTTTTCCATTTCAGCAAGAAAGAATTAATGGTGTCAAATTTTTTGAAATCCGTGCCGATTGTGGGCGCATAAGAAAATTCATGGAGATAGGGAAAAAGAGTTTTTGCCTCTGATGATATTTCTTTAAAAGGAATCAGCTGATTTTTCATATGCTGTTTGATTTTGACAATTTCATTGGTCAACACTTTGATTTCGGCATCCTTGCTTTTTAGTGCTTTCTGGTTATCTTTAAACAGGTCTTCAATCAGGTCACTTTTGATTTTTTGAGAAATATTAGATTCAATTTTACTGCTGTTATCGGCAGACTGAAACACCTCCAGCTTAGCAGCATTCAGTTTAGGATTTTCCTTGAGTTTTTCCTGCCATTTCGAGATTTCGAGTTTTGGAACCAATTCGCCAATCAGATAGACTTCTATATTCTTTTTTTCGGGGTTTATGTTATATTTAATGGTTTGAGTGCCTTCATATTTTATCGAAGTGGAAACAAATTGTTTCGCCGCTCTTTGAAAAATTTCATTGTTATACATTTTGATGAATGATAATATGCTGGGAATAATGACCAAAAAAGCTAAAAAATAAATTAGCCTACTGATATTTCTTCTTTTTTTGGAATTGATATACTTGGCAATAGGAAATCGTAAATATTTGATTGTCAGGAATGTTGCGAGCGATATAAAAAACGAGTTGATAAACAGCAAGTATAGGGCTCCGGCAAAATAACTCATATTTCCGATAGCCAGACCAAATCCTGCCGTGCAGAGCGGGGGCATCAAAGCCGTGGCAATGGCAACTCCGCTGATTACGTTGAAAAACCCCTTTTTTGTTAGGGCAACAATACCGGCGAGTCCGCCAAAGAAAGCAATCATCACATCAAAGAATGTGGGAGATGTTCTGGCAAGAAGCTCACTAGATTCATAGGCTAAGGGTGAAATGCTGAAATAGAGATAGGAGGTGATAATACTCAAAATAACCATTACAAAAAAGTTGATGGCAGACTTTCTAAAAGTTTCAATATCGTTTGTGCCGATGGCAAATCCTGCGCCCATAATAGGTCCCATCAAAGGAGAGATAAGCATGGCGCCAATCACAACGGCGGTTGAGTTGGCATTTAGCCCGACAGAAGCCACCATAATGGAAAAAATCAATAGCCATGCGGTGTGTCCGCGAAAAGGAATGTTGTCTAAAATAGTTTGTCTGGTAAACTCTTTATCTGCAAATTTTCTGATGTTGAAAAGTTCTTTGATGAATTTAATGGCTTCGACCCAAAATTCAGAAAATTCTTTTTTTACCTTTTTTTTGTCTTCAGAGAGTTTTTCCTCGTGAATCTTCTCTAGTTTTTGCTGTTCATTCTCCATGGGTTAGGGTTTGTTGACATTATAATTTTAACAAATTTAAACAAATTTCTTAAAACATGATAAATGTGCGTAAAACTATTGAAATCCGTAGTAAATTTGTAGGAATGAAAGCAAGCAAATAATCATAAATCTGAATCTCATGAAAATATTAGTGCTGAACTCCGGAAGCTCTTCTCTTAAGTTTCAACTGTTTGAAATGCCACAAAAAAAAGTTCTTGTCAAGGGCTTGGTGGAACGAATAGGAGAGCAGACAGGAAAATTCAAAGTGAAAGATTATGTTGTCGAAGAACATATCCCGACACACAAAGAAGCGCTTAAGCTTTTGGTGGCGTATTTATTGAATCCTGCACATCGACTCATCAAGACAAAAGACGAAATTAAAGTGGTTGGACACAGGGTGGTGCATGGCGGAGATGAATTTGTTGCACCAACGATTATCACGGAAAAAGTGAAAGCCAAGATCAAACAGTTGTTCTCTTTGGCACCTTTGCATAATCCGGCAAACTTGATTGGAATTGAAACGGCAGAAGACATTTTTCCGACTGCCAAACAGGTGGGAATTTTTGATACGGCTTTTCACCAAACAATACCCGTTCAAAATCATAGATATGCCATTCCCGAAGAATTTTATCAATCGGGGATTAGAAAATATGGTTTTCACGGCATTAGCCATCAGTATGTTTCTCGAGAAGCACAGCGATTACTCAAAAAAAACGATTCAAAAATTATCAGCTTGCATTTGGGAAACGGCGCAAGTGCAACGGCAGTATTGAACGGAAAAAGTTTTGACACATCCATGGGGTTCGGACCGATGAATGGTCTGATTATGGGAACGAGGTCGGGAGATTTGGATCAATCTGTTGTTTTTTATATGATGGACAAAATGAATATGACTTCTGCAGAAGTGCAGCAGATTCTGAATAAGAAAAGCGGAATGACCGCTTTGGCACAAACCAACGATTTGCGCGATATCGAGGAACGTTTTTTTCAAGGAGATAGAAAAGCAGCTTTGGCGTTGGAGATGTATGCACAAAGCATCAAGAAATATATCGGGCAATTCGCTGCGGAAATGGGCGGAATAGATGCGCTTGTTTTTACGGCGGGAGTGGGAGAGAACTCCAATTTAATCAGAAAATTGGTGACACAAAACATGAAGTTTTTAGGCATTGAAATCGATGCGAAAAAAAACAAGATTCCTGCCGCACATGACTATGATATTTCTGCCAAAAATGCCAAGGTCAAAGTTTGGGTGATTCCCACCAACGAAGAACAAGAAATTGCCGAACAAAGTAAAGAACTGGTAGAATCGATTGGTTGATATTCTGGGCCTATATTTCAGGATAGTTTGCCACGAATGCACGAATGTTTTTTAAAATTAACCAATTTTTGAATTTTAAACTGTCCGGTTTTTTGGGAAGGCTACAGTAAGGAAAAAGTTCAAAGTTCAAAGTTCATAAAGTGAAGTGTTTCTGAAATTTTTGGTCGC
>CAZAXU010000059.1:0-9793 GCA_964489245.1 uncultured Flavobacteriaceae bacterium | reverse complement strand
AGAAAGGAAAAAATTAATAAAGTTGAGCAAAGCAATCCTGAAATTAACCATTTTACCCATCACTAAACTTTTCACTTTAAACTTTTCCCTTTGAGCTTTTCCCTTACATTCACTTTCCCTGAATCAGTTTGTCTGCTTTGGCTTTGGCATTTTTCAAAATCAAATTGGCTTTGTTTTGCGCCTCGGCAACCAATTTGTTGCCTTTCTGTTCCGCTTGGCGGTTGATTTCTTTGGCAGCGGTTTGAGCAGCCAACTTTTTAAACGGATTGCTTCCGGCTTCTTTGATTAGATTTTTTGCCTGCTTGTCTGCCTGAAGCTTGATTTGTGCAGAAAGCTGTCGGGCTTTCGAAATCAAAGAATCAGCTTGTGTTTGAGCAAGTTTCATGATGCGGTCAGCCTCGGCTTGTGCCTTTGCTCGGGCAACAATTTTGGCGCTGTCAATGACTTGCTCCACTTTTTCTTCCACCACTTGAGTCACAATTTCTTGTGTGCTTTGGCCCTCATATCCGGCAATCAAAGGAGTGATTTTCGGGTGTCGATAGTCGCCTGAAATTTTAAATTTCATCTTGATGATTTTTCCCAAATCGGTTTTGAGTCCGAGTTTGCTCAAATTGCCTACCAAACCCTCCAAAATTTGGTTGGCATTGTTGCCCAATAATGCCCTTGGAACATCCATGTTCAGCACAAATTCAATTTTCTTATCCAGTCCCACTTTTCCGCTTAGCCCGGATTGAATATTGTTGATTTTAAACCGGAAAGGTTTCACTTGCATTTGTCCGTTGGCAATGCTGAATTGAGCTTTGATTTTATCAATCTTCGGATTGGATAATTCATTAATTTTCAACATTTTGCCAATGTCTTTGACAATGTCAATCCCGTCAATTTGGATATTGGCGGTGTTGAAATCGCCTTCGGCGTTTACACTGCCGAGTATGGGATTCATCTTTTCGTCCAAATCCATACGCATCTTCATATTAGAGAAAAATTGTCCCCGAATTTTCTTTAGAACAGGCGCATAAGACCCAAATGTGCTGAGCGTATTGGCAGATTTGGTAATAGACATTTTTTGCATTTCAATATTGAAATCAGACACGGGTTTTTCTTTTGAAGTGTCATAGGTTCCGGTCAGATGCATTTGCCCGTCCAAGGTTTTCATCAGCACCGCAGACAAATTTGCCTTTTCGTCTTTCAATTTTAAATTGCCTTTCATATCGGTGAGATTCATGTCTTTGTAGGTCACTTTGTCGGCATCTGCCGTGAAATTGATATCTAAATTTTTCGGAATTTTAATCACACCTGCGCTGTCGGTGGTTTTATTTTGTTCTTCACTCATAAATTCGTTCAGGTTCAGATAGTCGGAATGCATGTTGAAATCAGCTTTGAGCGTTTGCGTTTTGTTGAACAGATAGGCAATATAGTTACTGAGTTTTCCTTGAAGATGAAAGTCGCTTTTGCCCACTTTTGCATCAAAAGTGTTTAGTTTCAATGCCTGGGGGCTAATCTTCATTTTTGCCTGACTGATATGAATGGCATAAGGGAGAGAATCTGCAGCATAGTTCATATTGTTCAGGTCAAAATAGCCCGAAGCGTTGAATTTGTCAAATTCTTTGTTTTGAATGGCGGAAATTCGTCCTTTGAGTTTTATATCGGCATCAAGCAAGCCGCTGAGTTGCCTGATTTGCGGCATTTTGACGGCATTTTTCAGTTTGTTCAAGTCCAATTTTGATTTGAAATAAGTATCGATCAAAGGGTCGGTCATCGGGTTGGCAATGCGCAAGCTTCCGTCTGCCGGACTGCCGGCAACAGAAAAATGAATTTTGGACATATTAATTTCGGTGCGATCCGGATTTTTTCCTCCCGGAAAATCAACTTTAGTAACGATGTTTAGGTTTTTGATATCCTCAGATAAATCCGGATATTTAATAGTGCCGTTTTCCACTTTAAAATTCACAGCATAGGCAGGATATATTTTGTCCTTATAAATGCCTTTTACAAAACCTTTCAAATTTGCTGTTCCACCGGTTTTGATGCCTTTTAGGTCGGGCATATAAGCCTTCGGAATCATAGAAAGAAACTGTTTTAGCTCGTTTTTTTTGCTCTGATAGTTGATGTTCATATCAATCTCATCATTTTTGAGCTCTACAACGGAATTTCCTTCAATTTCAAGATTATTAAGCACCAGAGAAATATTGGGGAGCGTATATTTTTTGAAATCGTTTTCAATCGTAATATCCGATTGCAAATCTGCTTTGGCATTGTTGATATAGTGAATTTTTCCTAAGATGAAATCTAGAGTGTCTGCAGTGGTTTTGGTTTTGAGTCGATAGTCTTGACTTGAAAATTTTCCACTTCCCTCGTGCTTGATATTGCGGAGCTTAATTTTTATTTTACTCAAAGCATCCTTATATGACAAATTGGAATTGGCAATTTCATAATTTTCAATTCTGACTACATAAGATTTATGAACTTGGCTACTATCCGTTTCTGTTTTGGCAATATCATAGTTTGCTTTACCATCTTCGGTCACCACAATGTTCAGATTGGCGTGATTGATGCGTATTTTTTTGATTTCCAAATCATCGTTGAAAAGTAATTTTTTTGCATTTAAACTGAAATTAAAATCTTGAATGTCAGCCAGATGAATAGAGTCAAAAACACCTTCTCCCACCACGCTCAAATCGCTTAAGGAAACATGCAGATTAGGAAAATCTTTCAAGAGAGATAAACGCAGATCACGATAGTCCACCTTTGCGTTAACAGCATTGTTGACTTCTTCCTTGATAAACTTCTCAATATCATCTCTCAAAAGGTAGGGAATAGTAACTAATGCTACAATAAGCACGAGGATTATGCTTGTAATAATCTTTATGATTTTTTTTGTCATCAGATGCGATTTTTGTTGCAAATTTAAGCTAAAAAAATGATTTTATGACACTTGAAAAAAGCCTATATTTAGAACGATTCTAAATATAAACTCATTATTGATAAATGTCATTTTTTCTCTATCTTTGAGCTCGTAAAAAATAACGTAGAAAAATCAATATAATTATAACTCTTATGAAAAAAATAAACATGTTTTTGTGGGGGAACCGGATTTCAAAATTTGGATTTGTCCTGCTGTTGATGTTTAGTTATGCTGCATTTGCGAACGGCAATATTTCCAATGAGAATTCCAATTTCGGAGACGAATTTTTGAACTTGAGCATTGCCACGACACAGCAGTCTGCCGCCCAAACCGCTGCACATCAAGCAACAAGCACGGCGACAAAAAAACTACAGCTTGAAGGAAAGAAACCGGCTAAAGCCGCAGCCAAAAAAGAGACAAAAACTACAGTCAAAAAAAGAGGTTACGACAAAATTGACGATGCATTCAAAGGAATTGGTCCCGGAAACAATACAATTCCGTTCATCATTGCTTTGCTTGTCTTTTTGGTTGCCTTTGGAGGCATCATCAAAATGAAAGGCAAGAAAAAATATGCTTTTGTTTTGGTGGCATTGATTGCCTTTGGTTTTATTTCAAAAATAATCTATACAGAAGCACGTGCATTGGGTCGTCAGCAAGGTTATGCGCCGGTGCAACCTATTTGGTTTTCTCACGAGGTGCATGCCACACAAAACGGCATTGACTGTGAATATTGCCACGTGGACGCAAGAACCGGTCGTCATGCAGGTGTGCCTAGTCTGGAGGTTTGTATGAATTGTCATACACAAGTGAAAGAAGGAAGCATTTCGGGTAAACAAGAAATTGCTAAAATTTACGAACATTTGGGATATAACCCCGAAACCATGCAATATGACAAGCCCGCCAAACCCATTGAATGGGTGAAAGTTCACAACTTGCCGGATCATGTTTATTTCAACCATGCACAACACGTTCAAGCAGGAAAAGTGGCGTGTCAAGAGTGTCACGGTCCCGTTGAAAAAATGAACAGAGTGGTGGAATATGAAGAATTTGCCATGGGAGATTTCTGCCTGAAATGTCATAGAGAAAGAGGCATTGATACTTCCAATCCTTATTATAAGCACTATAAGTTCAAGGATATGAAAGAAGGAGATAAAATTACAGTCGATAAAATTGGAGGAGCCGATTGCTCATCTTGTCACTATTAATAATATTATAAAGGTATAAAACATATACACGATGAAAAAATATTGGAGAAGTTTAGAAGAGTTAGAAGCTGTCAATAAGCAGGAAGCAATTGAGCCTTCAGTTGAATTTCCAACCGACGGACTTTCTCAAGACGAAATAAAAAACAAATATGTATCAAACCGTAGAGATTTTTTGAAACTATTAGGATTTTCTACGGCATATGCTGTTGCGGCAACAAGCTGTCAACAACCGGTTCGCAAAGCAATTCCTTTTTTGCATAGACCGGAAGATATCACACCCGGAGTAGCCAATCACTACGCAAGCACCATTTCAACAACAGATGACTATGCCAGTGTGGTGGTGAAAGTCAGAGACGGACGCCCTATCAAGATTGAAGGAAACGAGTTGTCAAAAGTGACACAAGGCGGAACAAACGCACGCATTCAAGCAAGCGTTTTGGATTTGTATGACACGGCACGCTTGCAGCATCCTATGAAAAACGCCAAGAAAATCAAATGGGCAACCGCCGATGCGGAAATAAGAAAAACTTTGGAAAGCATTGCGGCGGCAGGAGAGAAAATCTATATCGTTGCAGGAACCGTATTGAGCCCTTCAACCAAAAAATTGTTTGAAGAATTCAAAACAAAATATCCTACCGCAGAGGTGGTTTATTTGGACCCTGTTTCTTATTCTGCCTTGATGGATGCCAATGAAGCAAGCTTTGGAAAAGCAAGCATACCTTCTTATCATTTTGACAAAGCAAATGTGATAGTCGGTTTCAATGCCGATTTTCTGGGAACATGGTTGTCACCTGTTCAATTTGCAAAAGACTATTCAAAAACAAGAGACTTGACCAATGGCAGAAAAGAAATTTCTCGTCATTATCAATATGAAACCTTGATGAGTCTGACCGGAAGTAATGCCGATTATAGACAGTATATCAAGCCTGCTCAAGAGAAAAAACTTTTGATTAAATTGCATAATGCAATCGCAAACAAAGTGGGCGGAACAAAAATCAAGGACTTGAAATGTAGCTATAAAGTCGATAAATTGGTTAAAGATTTATTTGCCAACAAAGGAAAATCACTGGTAGTTTCAGGAACCAACGACAAAAACATTCAAGTGATTGTGAATGCCATCAACAATATGTTGGACAACTACGGAACAACTTTGGACTTTTCAAGAGAAACGTTGCTCAAACAAGGTCGTGATGCACAAGTGCATCAAGCCTTTGTCGATATGAAAGACGGCAAAGTGGGTGCTGCAATTTTCTATCACGCCAATCCGGTGCAAGTTTGTCCGAAAGGCGATAAAAAAGCAGCAATATTCAAGAAACTGAAATTGAGTGTTTCCTTGGGAGACAAGATGGACGAAACCGCCAAACATCTTCAATATGTGTTGCCGGACAACAACTTTTTAGAATCATGGAGTGACGCAGAGCCATATACAGGCTCTTACAGTTTAGGGCAACCTGCCATCAACAAATTATGGAATACACGCCAAGCACAAGAAAGCTTCATGAAATGGACGGGAATTTCAGGAACATATTATGATTATATGAAGAAGTTTTGGACGGAAAATATTCTTCCAAAACCTGAACAACCCAAAGAAGGAGAAGAAAAACCAAGTATAGCGGATTTTGTATCCGGTTGGACAAAAGCCTTGCAAGACGGTGTTTATGAAGTTGAAACAAAATCAGAGCAACCGGTCTATAATCCTGCTTATATCATTGAAAATGAAGCCAAGATTACGGAATTTAAAAAACCCGAAGGCTTACAATTGGCATTATATGAAAAAGTAGGAATCGGTAGCGGATTGATGGCAAACAATCCTTGGTTGCAAGAAATGCCCGACCCGATTACAAAAGCCACTTGGGACAATTACATAACCGTAGCGCCAAAAACCGCTGAAGAAAAAGGATGGAAACAAGAAGATGTACTCAAGGTGAAAGCCGGAGATGTTGAAGTGGAACTTCCCGTTCTCATACAACCCGGTCAAGATCTGACAAGCATAGGCATTGCATTGGGATACGGACGCACGGCTGCCGGTTCGGTTGCCGACCAAGTGGGCGGCGCCAATGCGGCAAGTCTCATCGGTTCAAAAGACGGAAACAGAATATTCAACGGCATTTCCGTTGAAGTGAGCAAAACCGGAAAGACTTATCAATTGGCACAAACCCAAACCCATGATACCATGGAAGGCAGGGCAGAAGATATCGCTCGTGAAACCACGCTCAAAGAGTGGCAAAAAGATAAGCATGCAGGAAATCATAAACATGTCTATTTCAAAGATAAGTTGGAGCATGTAAATCTTTATAAAGAAGGATATCATCCTGAAGACTATCCCGGACATCATTGGGGAATGGCAATTGACTACAACAAGTGTACGGGCTGTAGTGCTTGTATTGTTGCTTGTCAAGTGGAAAACAATATTGCCATTGTGGGAAAAGAGCAGGTGAGACGAAGAAGAAATATGCATTGGTTGCGTATTGACAGATATTATTCTACGGTAGAAAACAAACTATATTCCGATATCAAAAATAACCCTGAAGTGTTCCATCAGCCGGTGATGTGTCAGCATTGTGACAACGCCCCTTGTGAAAACGTTTGTCCGGTGGCAGCCACACCACATACCAAAGAAGGACTGAACTCCATGGCATACAACAGATGTATCGGAACCAGATATTGTATGGCAAACTGCCCCTACAAAGTAAGACGATTCAACTGGTTTAACTTTGTTGAAGGCGGAGAATATAATTATTTGTTCGACGACGAAGTGAAACGTATGGTATTGAATCCGGATGTAGTTGTTCGTCAAAGAGGAGTAGTTGAGAAATGTACGCTTTGTGTTCAAAGAATACAAGAAGGAAAACTGAAAGCCAAAACAGAAGGAAGAGAACTGAAAGACGGAGAAATTAAATTGGCTTGTGAGCAAGCATGTCCATCAGATGCAATTGTATTTGGAGATGTGAATATGGAAGGTGCCAAGGTGATTGAGTTGTTCAAAAACGAAAGATCTTATGGCTTACTCGAGGAATTGAAAACACTTCCGAGTGTGGTCTATTTGACGAAGGTCAGAAACAAAGACGAGCAAGCTCATCACGAAACAACAGAACACGAAGCTTAATAAACTTTAAAATAATTCAATTATGTATAAAAAAGAAGTCAGAGGTGAACTAATATTAGGTAATAAAACATATGCAGATATTACCAATGACGTATTGAGATCACAAGAAGAAAGAGCACCGCTGTGGTGGTGGGTCGCTTTTCTTATATCTTTTGCATTGATGGCAATAGGCTTGGGCTACTATGTTCCATATACCATTTCCAAAGGCATTGGTGTATGGGGAAACAATAACCAAGTGGTATGGGGATGGGCAATCATCAACTTTGTTTGGTGGATTGGTATCGGTCATGCCGGGACGGCATTTTCCATTTTCTTGCTGGTATTCAGACAAAAATGGAGAACATCCATCAACAGAGCCGCAGAAGCCATGACGGTTTTTGCCGTGTTGGCAGCCGGACTGTTTCCTGCCATCCACGTGGGACGCCCTTGGGACGAAATGTTTATCTTTCCTTATGGTGCCAATTCAAGAGGACTTTGGGTCAATTTCAATTCTCCCCTGTTGTGGGATGTTTTTGCCATCTTGACCTATTTGACCACCTCGGCAATATTCTGGTATATGGGAATGCTGCCGGATTTTGCAACCATCAGAGATCGTTCCACCGGAATAAGAAAAAAAGTATTTTCAGCCTTGAGTTTAGGCTGGGTAGGAAAAATGTCTTCTTGGAGAAAATTTGAAGATGCCATCGGAATTTTGGGTGGTTTGGCAATGCCTTTGGTAATTGCCGTGCACTCCATCGTATCCACGGATTTCTCTGCCGGCGTTTTGCCCGGATGGCACGAAACCATTTTCCCGCCTTTCTTTGTGGTAGGAGCCATTTTCTCAGGATTTAGTATGGTGGTCACTTTGATGATCACAATTCGTGTGATGTTCAAGCTGGAAGATTATGTGACAGATGATCATTTTGATGCCATTGCTAGAATCATCACTTTTGTGAGTTTGATAATGGGCTCTGCCTATTTGATTGAATTGTTTATAGCTTGGTATTCCGCAAACAAGTTTGAATCCTACGTATTTATAGACAATTATATGTTCGGACACTATTCAACCCCTTATTGGCTGATGGTTATTTTCAATGCATTTTTGCCACAGTTGTTCTGGTTTAAAAAAATCAGAAAAAGCTTGTTGTGGTTGTTTGTGATTACCATCTTTGTGAATATAGGCATGTGGTTGGAAAGATATAATATCGTGGTGCCACCCTCTGCAGAAGATTTTCTCCCTGCCAACTGGTTTGAATATTCATCGACCATTGTTGATAAATGGGTATATCTCGGAACCATGGGATTGTTCTTGGTCGGCACATTGTTGTTCATCAGATTCATTCCGATGATGGCAATGAACGAATTGAAACAACAAGCCAAAAGACACACAGAGCTTGAAGTGAATGAAGAAGAAGTTAAAAAACTAGAAAAACTTTTATAAGATGAAAAAATTAATAGCTGTTTACGACGATGATAAAAAACTAATGGCAGCTGCCGATCAACTGCTGGAAGCAAAAGCTCCGGTCGAAGAAGTAATCACGCCGTTTGTTATCGAAGAACTATTGGAAAAATTTCATGTAAAATCTAATATTCCGCTGTTGGCTTTTTTCTATGGAGTTTTAGGAATTACAGGCGTTTTTTCTGCGCTATACTATACTTTCGTTATAGACTATCCTTTGAATATAGGCGGAAAGCCAAGCCTGAGTTTGACTTTTCCCGTACTGATGTTTGTAGGAACTGTTCTGACAACCGTTCTGCTGACAGTGGGAACATTCTTTCATAAAGACAGATTGTATCCTTGGAAAAAACCCGAGTTTGAATATCCCGGAATGAATGATGATAAGATGATTGTGCTGATAGATAAAGCCGGACTGAGTGAAGATATGGAGGCAAAACTTCGTGAGATTTTTAAGAATACCGGAGCAGAAAAAGTTGATGAAGTAGAAATCTCTAATAACTAAAAAAGTATGAAAATGAAAAAATATATATTAGTATTATTTATCGGTTTAGGCATGCTGACCTCTTGTAATCACGAACAAGAAAACACGAGTTGGGACTATATGGGCGATTTTGATATGTACTATTCAAAAGCCTATGAATCTTATACGCCCAACAAGTATTTTGCAAACGGAGTCAATATGCAAAAACCGGTTGAAGGAACGGTGGCAAGAGAATTTGTTGCCTATCCGTTCAAAGATAAATTTGCAGATAAGACCAAGGCGGGAGAATTGCTCCATAATCCGTTTGAAGCAACCAAAGGAAATTTGGCAATAGGAAAAATGAAATATAATATCTACTGTGCAATTTGCCATGGAGAAAAAGGAAAAGGAGATGGAAAATTGACCAAATTGGTCAAAAAAGGAAAGAAATTATATCCGGCACCCCCTGCAGACTTAACGGCAGGATATATCAAGGCAAAGCCTGACGGAGAAATATTTCATGTAATCACAATGGGCTCTGCCATTATGGGAGCACATGGTTCACAGATCAAGACTGACGACAGATGGAAAATTATTCTTTATATCAAGAATAGTTTAAAGTAAAATAATTTAAAACTACGACAATGGAAAAAAGATTTATATTTTCAAAAAAATTAAA
>CAZAXU010000058.1:6115-9820 GCA_964489245.1 uncultured Flavobacteriaceae bacterium | reverse complement strand
AACTTTTTTCTTTGGACTTCACCTCCATCCGTTCACCACTTCATTCAAAAGAATCAACCGGTTTAACAATGCATCCAGTTTGTCTAAATGCAACATATTGGCAGCATCAGATTTTGCAGTGGTAGGATCAAAATGTGTTTCTAGAAAAATGCCGTCTGCACCAACCGCTATTCCGGCTTTAGCAACGGTTTCAATCAAGTCGGGTCTGCCTCCGGTCACACCTGAGTGCTGATTGGGTTGTTGTAAGGAATGGGTGATATCGAGAATCACAGGCGCATATTTCTGCATAGCGGGAATCCCGCGATAGTCAATAATCATATCGCCATATCCAAACATATTGCCGCGTTCAGTGATGCAAACTTGAGGGTTCTTGTGTTGCAAAACTTTGTCCACCGCAAATTTCATACTCTCCGGACTCATGAATTGTCCTTTTTTAAGATTAACTGTTTTTTGTGTTTTTGCCGCCGCCACCACCAAATCGGTTTGCCGGACCAAAAATGCGGGAATCTGTAATACATCGACATATTCTGCCGCCATGGCTGCGTCCGAAGGCTGATGGATATCTGTTATTGTCGGAATATCAAAAGTATTACTTACTTTTTGCAAAATTTTCAAGGCTTTTTCATCTCCTATTCCGGTGAAACTGTCTAAACGCGAACGATTGGCTTTTTTGAAACTGCCTTTGAAAATATAAGGAATCTTATATTTTTCGCTCAGTCTGACAATGTGTTCTGCTATTTGAAGTGCCATTTTTTCCCCCTCAATGGCACAAGGGCCCGCCAACAAAAAGAAATGTTTTGAATCGGCATATTTTATTTTTGGAATTAAATCTAATTTCATACTTTTATGAATTGTTTTTGGAACAGCTAAAAATATGAAAAATTTATCATTTATACAGAAAATTGTTTTTTTTCTAAATCTTATTGCAGCACTAAGCTTGCTACTTGCTTTTGTTTCTGTATATCTTCCCGAAAATTTTCTTCCGGCGCTGTCCCTTCTCAGCTTGATATTTCCGGTGATTGTGTTGGTCAATATTCTTTTTGCACTCTATTGGATTGTCAGTCTTAAAAAGGAATTCTTGATTTCTTTGTTCGTGCTTCTTCTGAACTATTACAATTTGCAGGCAATCTATCAATTCAGCGGAAAGCATCCTATTGAAAAAAAAGGATTTTCTCTGATGAGCTATAACGTCAGACTTTTCAACAGATATGATTGGATCAAACAAAAGGCTGTTGATGTTTCCATTTCAAACTATATAAAAGACCGGAATCCTGATATTCTTTTTATGCAAGAATTCTATAACAATCCCCATACGGATTTCTCTCAATACAAATACAAGCATATTGTTGTGAAAGGAAAGAAATTCAAAATGGGATTGGCAATTTTCTCAAAATATAAGATTTTAAAAGCCGGCGATATCAATTTTCAAGATACTTTTAACAATGCCGTTTGGTGTGATGTTTTGATTCAAAACGATACCATTCGGCTGTATAATGTTCATCTGCAGTCGCACAACATCATCAATCCCGGAGATTTGGCAAATCAGAATAAAAGCAAGCTGAGTCATAAACTCCAAAAAGCCTTTGGCAGGCAAAAAAATCAGGCAAAAAAAATTCAAACACATATCAATCAATCCGGATATATGAGCATTGTCGGGGGAGATTTCAACAGCACGGCTTTTTCTTCTGCCTATCATATTTTGAAAAACAATAAAACCGATGCTTTTGTGGCTGCGGGAGATGGTTTTGGAATCACTTGGAAATATAAATTTGTCCCGATGAGAATAGATTTCATTCTTGCTGACGACAGATTGGACGCCATTGGATTTGAAACACTCAATCATATCAACTATTCCGATCATTTTCCTGTCAAAGCCAATTTTGTAGTTCACCGACTTTAGGGCTCAAGTCAGGAGCAGGAAGAGACAAATCGGTTCAAAAATGTCATTAGATTTCAATTGCTTTTGCATCAAATCATAATAATTCGTTCACTTCATTTCTGATATATTCCAAGCCTAGATTTGACGGAGATTCTTCGCTCATGGTTTTTTCAATCAACATTCGTTGCAGGTCTTGTGCAGTCTTGACTTCTTCGTCACTTGCAATTTGTTGAATGGTATAAATCGTTGCATTTTTTGAGGTGGTAATCATATTCCAACATTGACTGCTCACATAGATTTGTTGGCTCAAATTGTGTTCATATTCTCCCTGAATTTGATAGACCAATTCCATTTCATATGTTTTCTTATCTTCAGATTTAGGCTGAACATTTTGCACCAATTTGCTGGGAGAAATACGTTCCAAAAACATTGCCAATCTTTCATATGCCTGCAAGCGTATAGGCAAAGAATGTTTTTTTAAATCTCGCTTGGCTAGCAATAATTGTTTTTTTTCTTCATGTCTGAAAAAAGAGACCAAGAAATAATACGTAACAAAAGCAGTGACCAAAGCCGGCAAGGCATATTTTCCTCCTTCTATGATTTGTCCAAAAATATCATCCATCAGGTATAATTTTGATACAAATATACGCTAAAATGACAAAAACCAAATAACAGACAAAAAATGCCAAACAGAGGCAGATCTAAAAATTAAAAAAGAAAAAGTTGACAGCACAAAAAATGCCTATGCCGCTTCAAGCTCCACAATGAAATAAGAATTGCTAAAATCTACATGAAAAACAAATTTTTGGTCATCCAATTCTTTAATGCGACATTTCACATCCACGCCCTCAATATTCACTCTGAAAGTGTTGTGTGTCACAAAATTCATTTTGAACTTATCCACTCTGTTTCCATAAACCGCATAGATATGATAACGGCTGAAAATTACGTCAACATCCTTGAACTTTGCTTCGTCCGTCACCAGTCCGGTTTCAAAAATACTTTTGAGTTTCCACTTTGTAGAAACAATTTGACGGATTCTGCTGTAAAATTCAGTTGTATTATCTTCTTTTAAAAGATAAAATTGATGGATATTTGCTGTACTTTTCATAATATTGTCTTGAAGCAAAAACTTTGCCAAATCGTTTTTATTTTATAATCTTTTTTCTATAATTAAAAAAATGCGTTTTTCAAGCATTGAAAAACGCATTTAAATCAACCAAAAAAAACAGAATTTATGACTTGTTTTTGCATAGGATTCCATCTATACTAAATTTTCCGGAGCCGTATGCAAATAGGGCAAACAGCATCACGGCATAATACAAGGGAATTTCAAATCCATTGCTTCCGGCTTCAAATCCGTTTTTTAAATGAACCGTGCTAATCGCAATGAACATGACAAAAATCAACGCCACGGAAATATATCGTGTTCCCAGTCCCAGAACCAGCAATATCACACCCAAAACTTCTGTGATTCCTGCCATATATGCATTGAGATACGGAAACGGATAACTCATCGATTTGAACCAATCTCCAATGGCATGAATATCGTTCCATTTCATCATGGCAGGACCATAAAAGCCGTATGCCAAAACAAATCTTAGCAAAACCAAAGATAAATTCTTTGACTTATCCGGAACTTTATTCATGCTTTGTGCTATATTCTTAATTATTTTTTTCATCTGTTTATATTTTTTTTTTGTAATCTGTTGATTAGATGCTGCTTATATTTATCATGGATATCTGTTTGTTTTTGTTGATCCATTTTTCCGGACTTTCACTCAAGGCTGCAACTATGCCTTTCCACATTTTCCGGTTCCACATTT
>CAZAXU010000058.1:0-6015 GCA_964489245.1 uncultured Flavobacteriaceae bacterium | reverse complement strand
TTCACTTTTCTGAGCATTCATCAACCCGAAAGAAATAAAAGCAATTAGTGTAATACCTAAAAAAACGCTGAGGTTTTTCTTATTCAATTTTGTTTTCATAATATTATATTTTTTAATGTTATGATGGTATAGTCGTTATAAAATAAAAAACCTTACAAAAAACTTTAAAAAAAAAGAGTTTGTATGTTTTTATCTAGATATTTATTGTCTATTTTTGTATCAAAACAATGTTATGCCCAGACTTTCAAATAAAGGCTATAATATGCCTTCATCACCCATCAGAAAACTCGTTCCTTTTGCAGATCAAGCAAAAAAAAACGGAATCAAAGTATATCATCTGAACATCGGACAGCCGGACATCAAAACCCCTGATTTGGTGATTGATGCCATCAAAAACATCAATCTGGATTTGATTGCATACAGTCCGTCTCAAGGCTATGAAACTTATAGAAAAAAGCTAGCCGGTTATTATCAAAAAAACAACATTAAAATCAACGAAAACGATATCATCGTGACCACCGGAGGTTCGGAAGCACTTTCCATAGCCATTGGAAGTATTGCCGATCCCGGCGATGAAATCATTATTCCGGAACCTTTCTATGCCAACTATAATGGTTTTGCCAAGGCAAATGCTGTTAATGTTGTGCCTATACACTCTTCTATTGACAACAACTTTGCTTTGCCGCCGATTGAAGAATTTGAAAAATTAATCACCCCTAAAACCAAAGCCATTCTCTATAGTAATCCGGGAAATCCAACCGGATATGTCTATTCAAAGGAGGAAGTGGAAAAACTTAGAAATATTGCACTGAAATATGATATTTTTATCATTGCCGATGAGGTCTATCGTGAATTTATCTATGGCAACACAACACACCATTCCATTTTGCACGAAGCCAACATGGAAAATCATGCCATCATTATTGATTCCGTTTCAAAAAGATATAGCATGTGTGGCGCTCGTGTAGGAACTTTTATCACCAAAAATAAGGAGTTGATGCAAAATGCCATGAAATTTGCACAGGCACGATTGAGTCCGCCAACACTGGGACAAATAGCATCTGAAGCAGCCATAGACACACCGCAATCATATTTTGAAAAGGTTATTTCAGAATATAAAGAACGAAGAGATATACTCATTTCCAAACTAAAAGAAATTTCAGGACTGAAAGTTGCCAAACCAAAAGGTGCTTTTTATATTATCGCCGAACTACCGGTTGATGATACCGATGAATTTGCACAATGGATGCTCGACACTTTTAACGACCAAGGAGAAACGGTTATGGTTGCTCCTGCAAGCGGATTCTACTCTACCGAAGGACAAGGAAAAAAAGAAATACGTATTGCCTATGTGCTCAAGAAAGAAGATTTGATACGCGCCGCAGACATATTGAAAAAAGGAATTGAAGTATATGACACCGGAAAAAGTATTTAGGATTCAAAGTTTATAGAAGCGTAACAAAATATGGAAAAAGACATATCACTTAAACCTTATAATACATTCGGAATTGATGTTAAAGCCGATTGGTTGGCGCATATTGAATCCGAAGAGCAGCTTTTGACCATCTTGGACGATTTGCCCGATATGTCTAAGCTTATTCTGGGAGGAGGAAGCAATATCTTGCTTCTCGATGATTTTAAAGGAATCGTATTGCTCAATGAAATCAAAGGAAAAGAAATTCTGAATGAAGATGATGAAAAAATTATTTTAAAAATAAAAGGTGGTGAAAATTGGCATGATTTGGTGATGTGGTCAGTTGAAAATAATTACGGCGGAATTGAAAATTTGGCGTTAATCCCCGGAAAAACAGGCACGGCTCCCATGCAAAATATCGGAGCCTACGGCGCTGAAATCAAAGATGTGATTGAAGAAGTCCATGCCATTGATATGATCACCGGATATGAAAAAATATTTTCAAAAAACGAATGTGGTTTTGGATATCGTCATTCCATTTTTAAACTGCCTGAAAACAAAGGAAAATATTTTATCAATGCCGTTGTGCTCGGCTTGCAAAAAAAGAAACATCAGCTAAAGCTGAACTACGGAGCCATCAAAACCACTTTGGCTGAAAATGGCATTGACAAACCTAATGTGAGAGATGTAGCAAATGCAGTTATCAAAATACGCCGAGCCAAACTTCCCGACCCTAAAGACATCGGAAATGCGGGAAGCTTTTTCAAAAACCCGATTGTCTCGAAAAAAATATTTGAAAAGATTTTTTCCGAACACGCGCAAATGCCCTATTACAAGGTTGATGAAAACGCTTATAAAATTCCTGCCGGCTGGTTGATTGAACAAGCAGGATTCAAGGGTAAAAAATTCGGCAATGTGGGTGTTCATGATAAACAAGCTTTGGTTCTTGTGAACTATGGAGAGGGAACAGGATTGGATATCAAAAAGCTTTCAGAAAAAATTATCGATGTTGTGCAAGATAAATTTTATATTAAATTGCAAGCTGAAGTCAATTTTATCTAGATAGCATATGTATCATCAACCTAAAGTTTCTGTAGTCATTCCCGCTTATAATTCGGATAAGTCTCTCGAAAAATCCGTTAATTCCGTTTTGAACCAAAGCCTGAAAGAAATTGAAATCATTTTGGTTGATGACGGTTCAACAGACAGAACGCCCACCTTATTTCAACATTATAAATTGGAAGACAATCGGGTGGAAGTTGTCACGCATCCTAAAAATAAAGGTTTGGGCGCTGCGCGCAATTCCGGCATTCAAAAAGCAAGCGGAAAATATATTCTTTTTCTTGACAGTGACGATTATGTGGAGTCAGATGCTTTAGAGTTTTTATATAAAAAAGCATCAAATGAAAATTTGGATATCTTGCAGGGACAATATGTCGAGCATCGAAAAAAATACAGAAAAATAGTCCCTCCGTATTTGCCTGTTTTTTCAAAACCAATCTCAGGATTGGCATATTTTCGTCAAAAAAACTTCATCAGACTCATGGCTTGCGTCAAACTGTGGAAAACCGACTTTCTCAAACAAAACAAATTGGAATTTCCAGTTGGATTTTTTGAGGATATGTATTTCACAATAAAAGCATATACTTTGGCACAACGAATCAACAATATTGAATTTGCTTTTTACCACTATATGGTTCACGAACAATCTATCAGCCATCAAAAACCGACACAAAAACATATAGACAATTATCAAAATGTTTTGGACAATTTCCAAGAATTCCTTCGGGATAAGCATTTGAGTCATTCAAGGTCAAACTTTCCGATTGCCTATGCTCAATATATGGTTGAATTTGTCAAAATGGGACTAAAAAATAAAGACCCTGATGTTATTGCTCAAGTAAAAAACTATGTTGAACAAACCAACAAAAAATATCGGAATATCATTATCAAAAACTCTCATATGAGTTTGCCGAAACGTTTGTTGATGTATTATTCTCCCTTTGTTTATGCAAAGGCAAAAGTTTTGTTCAATACTATTTTGAAAAGGAAGTGAGATAGATATTATTTCTGATTAGAAACCTTTGAAAGTTTTTGATATTTCTCAACACGCTTCCGGGAAGTGCCAACAGAATTTTCTGTTTTGTATTCAAATTCTTTTTTGAAATTTTTTGTATCAGTTCCTTTGCCTTGACAGAATTTCCGGAAATTTTATAGTCTAAAATCCAAGAAAATCTGTTTAAATCCATATATTTTTTAAGCGCATGATCTGTTTTTTCATCATCGATAAACATTTTGTCAATCAAGGTTCTTTTGTCTATGTTATAGGCTGCGAATAAACTTTCATCGGCAAAATTTTCATAGCGTAGTGTCAATGTTTTTGAATATGCCATGGCATATTTGATTCCCAACCTCAGGAAGAGTTCAATATCCTCACCATGAATCTGCTCATTGAAGCCGCCTTCTTTTTCAAAAATATTTTTTCTGACCGCAAAATTACTTGTAAAAAATAAATGCGGTCCTGTGATATATTGATAATATCGTGACAACAAGTCTCCTTCTTCCGAAAATTGTTCAAAAGCAATTTCCCGAATCAACTCATCGTGATATTTGATTTCATAGGCAGTGCTAAAAAAAGCTGCTTTTTCAAATTTCTTTGCCAATTGATGAATAACAGCCAGATGATTCGGATACCAATAGTCATCGGCATCTAAAAAAGCTATCAAGTCTGATTTTGCCAAGGAAACCCCTCTGTTTCGAGTATAAGAAACTCCTTTGTTGTTTTGATGAAACACCCGTATTTTGTCATTATGCAACAAGCTTAATATCTCTCCGGAGCGGTCTGTAGACCCATCGTTGATCAAAATGATTTCAAAATCATCGAAATTTTGCTGCAACACACTTTCAACTGTTTGTGCTATATATTTTGATTTATTATAAACCGGTATGACGACAGATATCTCAGGCACTATTTCTTAGATTTTAGTTGACAATAATACATCAGTTTATAAATATCCAACAAAAATAAAGAAGGTTTCTTCGACAATAAATTGTTTTCAATTGTTCTCAAAGATATTTTTCTTAAAAGTCCCAAGAATTTACACAATCCGAATCGAGAATATTTTTCTGCAAAGGCAACCAGCCTGATATGTTGTCTGTCTATCAGCGCATTGTCATAGAGATAGAAATAGGTTTTGACAGCTTTTTTTGACTTGTCCAGAAAGTCTTTATTTGTGTCAAACCCCAGATGCGTAACCGGATTGTTGAAATGATGTATTTTTTTGTTTGATTTTCTCAGCAGATATGAAAAATAGATATCCAAACCATAATAATCTTTAGCCTTTAAAAGTGTGTCTAGAAATTCTTCAAATATTTTCTTTTTCACAACAATGCTTTGACAAACAATGGTGTTATAAGGATGCTCTTTACGATATTCCAATGAAGGAGATTCTCTTTCTTTGCCAAACTTCCATCTCAATATTTTATCTTTTGACGGGGCATTTTTCGGAACGCCTGTGCCTCCATAATACAAATCTGCATCAACTTTTTTTAATTCGTCTAATAGCTTTCTGAGGAAAAATCTGTCATTAGGAAAAACATCGACATCAAAAGTCAACAAAATTTCCGATTGTGCATTTTTGACCAATTGTTGCAACATTGGAACACGTCCTAAATTCTTTGTAAATTTTTTATAAATCACTCCGTTGAGCTCAGATAATGAATTTTCTAAATCAAAATCTTGGTTCGAGGCATCATCATAGACCAAAATCTCAAAATCGATTCCCAGTTTTTCAGCTTGTTTATGAATTTCTTTTGCCAGAGGATAGGCATTGTAGTTATATGTAGGAATCAATATGGATAACATTCGTATTATTTTAGTTCTACTTCAAAAAGTTTTCCGCTTTCACATTTGTAGGTGGTCGATGGATTTTTATAAATCAACGCATAATCATGTGTTGCCATCAAAACCGTTTGTCCTTTTTCATTAAGTTCCTTCAATACTCTCATGATTTCATCAGAAGTTGTAGGGTCTAAATTTCCTGTTGGCTCATCAGCGAGAATCAACTCGGGGCTGTTGAGCAAAGCCCTGGCAATTGCCACTCGCTGCTGTTCTCCGCCCGATAATTCGTGTGGAAAATTATCAATTTTGTCCGGCATTGAAACCTGAGAAAGCACTGTCTCAATTTGTGTTCTGATGTGGTTTTTATCCTTCCATCCGGTTGCTCTAAGCACAAATTTCAGATTGTCAAAAACACTGCGATCTGTCAACAATTGAAAGTCTTGAAAAACAATGCCCAATTTTCTTCTTAGATACGGAATTTGTTTCTTTTTGAGTTTATTCAAATCATAATCCACCACAATTCCTTCGCCTTGAAGCAGTTTTAGTTCGCCATACAAGGTTCTGAGTAAACTGCTTTTTCCACTTCCGGTCGATCCGATCAAAAAACAGAAATCCCCTGATTTCACTTCAAGATTCACTTCGGAAAGTACGGGTTTCTCTTTGTGAGAAATGGTGGCATTAACAAGTTTTACAAGCGTTTCAGACATAGACATATTTTATCAAACGAAAATACTCCAAATTTATTTTCCAGGCAAATCTT
>CAZAXU010000057.1:0-9934 GCA_964489245.1 uncultured Flavobacteriaceae bacterium | reverse complement strand
CGTTGTCTTTGTAAACATAAATGGTCAGCACCGGACCGAATAATTCTTCTTCCATGGTTATGTAATGCGGGTCTTTCGCCAAAATAACGGTCGGTTCGATAAAATAGCCTTTTGAATCGTCATATCCTCCTCCGATTATTACCTCTGCATCTTTGTCTTTCTTAGCATTATCGATATATCCGGCTAACTTACTGAAAGCACTTTTACTGATAACAGCCGTCATAAAATTACTCATATCTTCAGGTGATCCCATTTTGATGCTTTCGACTTGTTTTTTGAGTTCCGCATAAACTTTATCCCATTTGCTTTCGGGAATATAGGCTCTTGATGCAGCGGAACATTTTTGTCCCTGATATTCAAATGCACCACGGGTAAGCGCTGTGGCAACCACTTTCGGATCTGAATCTTTATACATCCAAACAAAATCTTTTCCTCCGGTTTCTCCAACAATACGCGGATAAGTTTTATAGCCGGCAATATTTTCTCCTATTTTTTTCCAGAGATATTGAAACACATCGGTTGAACCGGTGAAATGAATACCTGAAAAATCAGGACTTGACAACACGGTTTCAGTAATCATAGTGGCGCTACCCGCAACCATGTTGACAACACCATCAGGCAACCCGGCTTCTTGCAAAATTTCCATAATCATTTTTGCAGAATACATTTGAGTTGATGATGGTTTCCATACCACAACATTTCCCGCCATGGCAGGAGAAGTGGGCAAATTCCCTGCAATGGAAGTGAAATTGAAAGGCGTTACGGCATAAACAAAACCTTCCAGTGGGCGATATTCCATGCGATTCCAAATTTCCTTGGACGAGTCGGGTTGCTCCTTATATATTCTTTGCAAATATTCTGCATTGAAACGCCAAAAATCCGCCAGTTCTGCAACGGCATCAATTTCGGCTTGAAAAATTGTTTTAGACTGCCCAATCATCGTGACGGCATTCATTTTGGCACGATAGGGACCGCTCAACAAATCAGCAGCTTTTAAAAAAATAGCCACCCGATCTTGCCAATTCATCGCAGCCCATTTGTCTCGTGCTTTCAGCGCGCTGTCAATAGCAGCATGCACTTGTTCTTTGTCAGCTTTATGATAAAAGCCTATGACATGCTGATGATCATGCGGAGAAGTAATTTCCTTGGTTTTTCCGGTATGCACTTCTTGCCCGTTAATATATAGCGGAACTTCAATTTGTTTGTTCCAATAATTTTTATACGCTTTTAAAACATCATCCCTTTCCGGAGTTCTCGGTGCGTATGATAAAATCGGTTCATTTTTAACTTTATCTGTTTTAAAAAATCCTGTTGCCATGTTTTTTTTGTTTTGATTGTTTGTCACAAAACTAGTAAAATTTATCTGATAAAACACCAACAAAAGTTGTTAAAAAAACAGATTGCTTTTTTAACAAAAAATATTCACAATGTTGCTTTTCAACATTTTGATTTTCAAACAGATAAGCGGTGTCTAAAATTTGAGTTTGAGTTTGATGCGATAGACTTCTTTGATCGTATTATCATTCACAGATTTTTGAATCACCACAAAAGTTAAGTAGGTGTTTTTTCTCATATCCGAAACAGTTATTTTTTTTCTATCATCCACCACATAAAAATTGGTCACTTCTCTATAAGCAATCACTTTCTTTTCCATTTTTATAATCCTATCAAATTTATGCCATTTTGCAGTTTCTTTATATCTGAAAAACTGAAAAAATTCATCATTCACTTTTAATTCTTTCTTAGGATTAAATTTATATTCCGAATATACTTTCTGAGGCAAATATTTTAAATCCTTAATGTTTTCTCCTTCATTCAAATCAAAATAATCTTTTGAAAACGATGTGTTGACAAAAATCCCGTCATATTTTTCAGGTTGATTGAACCGAAAAATCAAAGTGAAAGGAGCTTTTTTTAAACTTATACTGTTGTTATTTACACTGATACTGTCATTCCCTTGTTTAACATAAATGCTTACGGGAGAAGAAACATGTTGCCCGACACCGGTCAGACTAATCAGTAAAAAAAATAGAAAAAGTCTTATTTGCATGTGAAATGAATGTTTAAGGTGTAAAACTACAAAATATATTTTGTTTTTTTTTAGTATCGTTATGAATTTAACAAATCTTAGTTTAAAAAAAACATAATCCCGACATGCTTGGTTATTGCAATAAAGTTTCAAAAAACAAAAGAGACTCCCAAATGCATAAGGCTCAGATATAATTATTTGTCTTACTTTTGTAAAATAAAGCAAACCGATGTCAGAAAAAACCAATATTCGGAGTTTATCTTTGCGTGAACTTAAAGCATTTTTTGAGGAAAATGGAGAGAAAGCATTCCGTGCAGATCAGGTTTATGAGTGGCTTTGGAAAAAAAACGCTCGAAACTTTGACGATATGACCAATTTGTCCAAGCATCTCAGGGAATTTCTCAAAGGCAAATTCAGTATCCCCTATATTCAAATCCGTCAGTTTCAGCGCAGTTCAGACGGCACCATCAAAAATGCCGTTGAACTCAAAGACCAATTGATTGTGGAATCTGTTTTGATTCCATCAAAAACCAGAACAACCGCCTGTGTTTCCTCTCAGGTAGGTTGTAGTTTAGATTGTAAATTTTGCGCAACGGCACGACTCAAAAATATGAGAAATCTCACCCCTGATGAGATTGTAGATCAAGTAGTTGAAGCAGATTTGCAAAGCAAACAATACTATAAACATCCGTTATCTAATATCGTCTTCATGGGAATGGGTGAGCCCCTGTTAAATTATGATAATGTGATGGAGGCTATTGAAAAAATCACGTCGGATAAGGGGCAGGGCATGTCAAGTAAACGCATCACGATTTCCACTTCCGGAATCCCAAAACGCATCAGACAAATGGCAGACGATAACCTCAAAGTCAAACTTGCCGTTTCGTTACACTCGGCAATTGATAAAATCAGAACAGAAATAATGCCGGTCAATCAACGCCAAGGGGGTTTGAAAGAATTGCTTGCATCTTTGCAATATTGGTATCAAAAAACAAAGTCAAAAATAACTTTTGAATATTTGGTCTTCAAAGGAATCAATGATGACCGAAAATCTATTGATGCTTTAGTTGATTTTGCTAAAAAAGTTCCCTCAAAAATAAACCTGATTGAATATAACCCTATTGATGATTCCGACCATTTTCAACAGGCAGACAAAAAAACTTTAGATGCCTACAAGAATGCTCTGAACAAAGCAGGAATCACGGCAACCCTTCGGATGAGTCGCGGACAAGACATCGATGCCGCCTGCGGTCAATTGGCAAATAAATTTGAATAAAATTAAGACAAATGAATTATTTTGAAATAGCATCCATACTCGTATCTTTGTCTGCCGTTTTCGGCTATATCAACGAAAAATATCTGAAACTTCCAACCACAATCGGTCTGATGCTGATTTCTATTATCTTCACCTTACTGACAATCATATTGAGCTATATCAATCCTACATTGCTCAATCACCAGAAAGAATTAATCGGTCAAATTGATTTTTCAAGTGTTTTGTTGGATATGATGCTGAGCTTTATGCTGTTTGCCGGCGCATTGCACACCAATGTTCAAAAACTCAAAGAACTATCCAGACCTGTTTTCGGTTTTGCGGTTATCAGCACATTAATTTCCACCTTTTTGGTTGGAGGATTGATCTATGGCATCCTGCATTTATTAGGATTCAATATCGATTTTATCTATACATTATTGTTTGGCGCACTAATCTCTCCTACTGATCCCATTGCCGTTCTAGGTATTTTAAAAAAAGCAAAAATCGATAAAAAAGTCGAAACGGTTATCGTAGGAGAATCGCTGTTCAACGATGGTGTCGGTGTAGTTATTTTTCTCACTATTTTCAGTATTGCCAAAAAAGGAATGGACAGTTTCAACCTAGGCCGTGTCGCCGAATTATTTGCCATTGAAGTCTTTGGTGGCATTATATTGGGGCTAATCATCGGGTGGATCACTTATCAAATGATGAAAGCCATTGACAGCTATGACACAGAAGTTTTGGCAACTTTGGCAACGGTTATGGGAGGAACACTTTTAGCGCATAAACTTCATGTTTCTGCTCCTTTGGCCATGGTCACCGCCGGACTGATGATCGGAACCGATCGTATTCGTCAAAATGCTATGAGTGAGATCACTGAAGCATATGTCGATAAATTTTGGGAACTGACAGACGTTATCTTGAACATTATTCTCTTTGTGATGATTGGCATGGAACTCTTGGTTATCACGTTCAAACCGGAATATATGATTGCCGGTGTCATTTCAATTATTATTGTTCTGCTCAGCAGATACATGGCAACCAAACCGCTATTAAAATATTTTGAACGAAAAATAACATTCATTCCTCACACGGATTTCATCATGACTTGGGGGGGATTGCGCGGAGGAATATCCATTGCGCTGGCTTTGAGTTTGACCGAAGCCATGCATAAAGATATATTCTTGGTGCTGACCTATATGATCGTTGTCTTTTCAATTTTAATTCAAGGACTTTCGTTGGAAAGTTTGGTTAAAAAACTCAGACCAAAAGAAGTTGCTGTTCAAACCGAGAAAATAAACGATGAACAAAATGAAAACTAATCACATAAACTAGAAATAAGCTTATGAAATATTTAGACATCGATAAATTTGCCACCGTAATTAATTGCATGGACGGACGGACACAACTGCCTATTCTGGAATGGATTATTGAAAATTATGATGTTGATTATCCGGATATGATTACTGAAGCCGGACCCATCAAAATCTTAGCAGAAGGAAAAGAGAAAAAACTAGTTGAAGCCATTAAATATCGAGTGGATATATCCGTGAATAAACACCATTCCAAACATATTTTTGTCGTAGGACATTTTGATTGTGCAGGAAATCCCGTCAACAAAGAAAAACAATTGAAACAGATTAAAAAATCGATTGAAGTCATCAAAAAATGGAACTATAATGCCGATGTCATCGGTTTATGGGTCAGCAAAAATTGGAAAGTAAAAAAATTATAAATTCTGTATAAATGAAATGAGTTTAAAGGAGAAAGGAAAAAAACAAGGAAACAACTTTAAACTTTTAATTTTGAACTAAAACTATAAACAAATGAAATATATTTATGCTCTGGGAATTGTTTTTTTTCTATCTTCTTGCTCTTCCGTAAAAACAGCAGTAAAGAAGAAATCCGACATTTTCTCTCCAAAAGAAAAGCAACTGATTCTTGCAGGAAAAGAAAATGAACCCATGCGAATTTTACAAATAACCGATTCAAAAGATTCTCTTGTCTTACGCTCCAAAAGTATCGCTTTTAATGTGGATAACAACAATCAATTACTACAGCTGTTCACCAAGCGCCTGTATGCAACTGTTCATGACACCGCACATCGCGGAGTTGGCATTGCCGCACCGCAAGTCGGTATTCTTAAGCGAATTATTTGGGTGCAGCGCCTAGACAAAAAAGGAACTCCGTTTGAGGTATATTACAATCCCTATATTTCAAAATATTCCGAAATGCGCCAAGATGTTTTAGAAGGATGTTTGTCCATTCCCAACACACGAGGAACAACAGACAGAGCCTATGCCGTTTTCATTCAATATGACAATCCGAGAGGCAAACATAAATGCGAAATGATTGAAGCATATACCGCTGCCATTTTTCAACACGAAATAGATCACTTGAATGGAATATTATTCTTGGATCATCTCAAAAAAGAACTTAAAAAATCTATCAAACACAAAATAGAAAATTAAATTTTGAAAAAATGCTAGAGGATAAAAACAAAAATAAAACAAATATTAACAGTCTGGGAGAATTCGGTTTGATTGATATACTCACCAAAGATATACAAATCAAAAATCCATCCACCATTAAAGGAATCGGCGATGATGCCGCAGTCATGAATTTTAAGAAAGACAATGTTTTGATTTCTACCGATCTACTGGTGGAAGGCGTACATTTTGATTTATCTTATTTTCCTTTGAAACACTTAGGATATAAGGCTGCTATTGTAAATTTTTCAGATATCTATGCCATGAACGGAAAGGCTTCTCAACTCACGGTGGCATTGGCGGTTTCAAACAGATTTCCCGTAGAAGCCTTGGAAGAAATCTTTGCAGGAATCAAGCTGGCTTGTGATTTATATGATGTCGATTTTGTGGGTGGAGACACCACATCTTCAAGACAAGGACTCATTATCAGCCCTAGCATTGTCGGGCATATCAAAACCGGAGAAACCGTTTACAGAGATGGTGCTCAAGAAGGAGATTTGATTGTAGTAACCGGAGATTTAGGCGCTTCTTATCTCGGATTGTTAGTGCTTCAAAGAGAAAAAGAAGTTTTTAAAGTAGATCCAACCAATCAGCCGGATTTAAGCAAATATTCTTATCTGATAGAACGACAACTGAAACCGGAAGCGCGTAAAGATATTCCTCCGCTACTGGCAGAATTAGGTGTGAAACCCACTGCAATGATTGATATTTCCGACGGATTATCTTCAGAAGTCAAACATATCGCTAAAAGTTCAGGCTTGGGCGCTGTGATTTATGAAGAAAAAATTCCAATGGATCCGCAGGTTATCCTAACTGCAGACGAATTCAATCTCAACCCGTTGACAACTGCGCTAAATGGCGGCGAAGACTATGAATTGCTTTTTACCATCAAACAAGATGATTTTGAAAAAATCAAAGGCAATCCGCATCTGACTGTCATTGGGCACATGACCAAAGAATCCGGCACGTTCCTGATTAGTAAAGCAAATGAAAAAATTGAATTGAAAGCGCAAGGTTGGGATGCGTTGAAAAACAAATCATAAAAAAAACAATCCGGCTAATTTTATTTTTACGATCTTATCTCGTGTTAAATTTTATGACTAAATTTGCTACTGCAAAGCTATATGCAAACCGATGAAGATCACAGAAAAAATCAAGGCACCGATTCTCAATGAAATGGAACTTTTTGAACACAAGTTCAGAGAATCTATGCGTACAAAAGTCGTGCTTCTTAATAGAATCACGGCATTTATTGTCTCTCGAAAAGGCAAGCAAATGCGCCCGATGTTCATTTTTCTAACTGCAAAAATGCTCAAAGGACAAGTGGAAGAAAGAACTTTTAGAGGTGCCAGCGTGGTGGAATTGATTCATACGGCAACTTTGGTGCACGACGATGTGGTGGATGAAAGCAACTATCGTCGAGGCTTTTTTTCTCTCAATGCACTGTGGAAAAACAAAATTGCTGTTTTGGTGGGCGACTTCTTGCTCTCTCGCGGGCTTTTATTATCGATAGATAACGGAGATTTTGATTTATTGCGCATTATATCCGTAGCCGTCAAAGAAATGAGTGAAGGAGAATTGTTGCAAATTGAAAAAGCACGAAAGCTGGATATCACAGAAGATATTTATTATGAAATCATTCGCCAAAAAACCGCCACGCTGATTGCAGCTTGCACGGCAATGGGAGCGGCATCGGTTGGAAGTGACGAAAAAACCGTGAAAGAATTGCATCGTTTCGGCGAATTGGTGGGTATGGCTTTCCAAATTAAAGATGATTTGTTTGATTATTCCGAAAGTAGCAATATCGGCAAACCTACGGGAATCGATATCAAAGAACAAAAAATGACTTTGCCTTTGATTCACGTACTGAATAAAGTGGAAAATCGAGATAAAAAATGGATAATTCGCATCATCAAAAAACACAATAGAGATAAGAAAAAGGTCAAAGAATTAATTCATTTCGTGAAAAAACACGGCGGAATTGAATACAGCGTGGAAAAAATGAAAGAATATCAGCAAAAAGCTTTAGCTATTTTGAAAAAATATCCGGATAACGAAGCCAGGCAAAGTCTGGAATTGATGCTGAACTATGTCATCGAACGAAAGAAATAGTCAAAAACAACTATGATTAAAAAAGAAACCATAGACAAAATATTTGATGTTGCTCGGGTCGAAGAAGTGATTGGAGACTTTGTCAATCTGAAACGTTCCGGAAGCAATCTGAAAGGATATAGCCCTTTTAATGATGAAAAAACACCATCGTTCATGGTTTCTCCTTCCAAACAAATTTGGAAAGATTTCAGCTCGGGAAAAGGAGGAAATGTGGTCAGCTTTTTGATGGAACATGAGCATTTCAACTATCCCGAAGCCCTGCGCTGGTTGGCAAAAAAATATAATATTGAAATTGATGAAACCGAAGTCTCGGAAGAAGAACTGCAAAAACGTTCTGACAGAGAAAGTATGCTGCTGGTGCTTGATTTTGCCAAAGACTGGTTCAAACAACAGCTTTTTGAAACCGAAATGGGAAAATCTGTCGGGTTGAACTATTTCAAACAAAGAAATTTTAAAGAAAAAACCTTAAAAACCTTTGAAACCGGATTTTCTCCCGACCAAAAAAATGCTTTTACAAAGGCAGCGCTAAAAAAAGGATACAAATTGGAATTTCTTGAAAAAACAGGGCTGACCATCGTCAGAAACAATCGGCAGATTGACAGGTTTCGAGGTAGAATCATTTTTCCGATTCACAGCCTAAGCGGAAAAATTCTAGGATTTGGCGGAAGAATTTTGAACACACAGCTTAAAACCGCCAAATATGTAAACTCTCCCGAATCAGACGTCTATCACAAAAGCAAAGTGCTTTACGGCATTTATCAGGCAAAGCAACAAATCATCAAAGACGATCAATGCATTTTAGTTGAGGGCTACACTGATGTATTGGCATTTCACCAAGCAGGAATCCATAATGTGGTGGCTTCTTCAGGAACAGCACTGACCATTGAACAAATTCAGCTTATCAAACGCCTGAGCAAAAATGTATTGGTTATTTTTGATGGCGATCGCGCCGGGATCAGCGCTGCACTTCGTGGTGTGGATATGATTTTGGAACAAGGACTGAATGTCAAAATATTATTGTTGCCGGACGGAGAAGATCCTGATAGTTTCAGCAAGAAAAACACGGCAGAAGATCTAATTCTTTTTATCGAAGAACGGCAACAGGATTTTATCAATTTCAAAGCATCTCTACTCTCTGAAAATGCCAAAAACGACCCCGTTAAACGCGGACAAGTAATTAGAGAAATCGTCCGGAGTGTTGCCAAAATTCCCGATTCCATTCAGCAAGAGATCTATATAAAAGAAGTGGCAAAAATCATGGATATCAGCGAAGCTGTTTTGTTTAAAGAGCTGGCGGTTATCAAAACCGGAATCGTCAGAAAACAACACAAAGACTATCTGAGACAGCAACGGCAAAATAGTCTGAAACCCGTTGAAAAAGAAACCACACAAAAAACGAATATTGTTGATAAACGTTTTATTCTGGAAAAAGAAATTATAAAATTATTGTTGCTGCACGGCGATATGGAAGTTGTTGTGGACGATTGGGATTTAAAAGAAATTCCGGAAGATAATTCTGAACCTATTCTGGAAAAAACATCCAGAAAAACAAGCATTGCAGAAGAAGTCTATAAACAACTTCAAGAAGACGAACTGGAATTTTCTCACCAAATTTTCAGTGTTGTCTATAAAGATTTAATTGGCAAGTTGCTCAATAAAGAAAAAATTGTGGTGGCAGATTATATCACACAAATCGATGAAGAATCCTCACGACTGATTTCTGATATTTTGATGGAAGATGAAAAATATAAATTGGCAAAATGGGAAGAATATAACGTCAGCGTAGGTTCAAAAAACGACAATATGGGTTGGCACACCATGGATGTATTGCTCAACTTGAGAAGAATTCTGATTCAGAATCTTATCAACCAAGAAAAAGAAAAGATTTCATCAAACGAACTCAATTCGTCTTTCTATGAAAATATAAAAGACTATCTGTTTCTTTTTAAAGTGATTTCTACAAAATTATATAGGTTTGCCTAGGTGATTTTGATTCTGAAGTGAATTTATATCTTGTCTTTCTCATTTTTTTCAACTTAAACAATGGTC
>CAZAXU010000056.1:0-9965 GCA_964489245.1 uncultured Flavobacteriaceae bacterium | reverse complement strand
AAAATCAATCCGTTGGTTTATCAATCAAATGATTCAAAACCGCCACACCAATCAACAAAATTCCGGTTACAAGTATAAAAGAAATACCTATGCCATATACATCTGCCGCCCAACCGAAAAGAAGTGCAATCAAAGAAGTGAGAATCGTTCTGTATAGAGATTGAACCGAAATCACTGAAGTTAAGATTTCGTTGGGCACTTGATCAGCCAAAAATCCGGTAAGAATAGGTTTTCTAATATTTTCAATAATATAAATCAGCACAAAAGCGAGCAACGCAAAAATCCAAAGCTCATAGTGCTGAAAAATACCACTGAGAATTCCTCCCGTAAAACCAACCAACAGCGTTGAATAGGCAACCTTATTTTTGTTGACCGCTGCAATTTTTGAAGCCAATTGTGAAGCACGCGAAGTCAGAAGATAGACCACAAAATAAATCAGTCCTATAATTAAACCGGTTTTCTTTTTGGTTTCATAGTGATTCAAAACGGGAATCATAACGGCAACCCCAAGCATCAGCAATTGAATATAGTCTTTGACCGCTTTTTGATAAGCGGTGAAAACAGCCGATGAATTAATGATGCGCCAAACTTTCGGGCGTTTAACAACCACATAAAAAGATTTAAGCATCTCTCCTATTCCAAGTCTTTTCTTATGACCGACAGAAAGATTCAAATCTGCAGGATAAGACATAATCAATAAAAAATTAATCATATAAGGCACAATTGAAAACAAGAAAATGTTGCCGTAGTTGCCTGCATAAAAAACAATGAGTCCGGCAGCAAGAGAAGAAACGGCAGAACCTTTCTGAGAACAAGCGCGAGTGTGTCCGTAGTAGTTTATTTTTTGTGTCTCCCATTTGTTCAACTTCAAATAGTCCATAATCATGGCTTTGTGTGTGCCTGAACGAAATGCATCTGCCAAACCAAAAAGCACAAAAGCAAATAAAAACCAAACAAAACCGGTAGCAACAAAAAATAGCACAAAAGAAATGATATAAGCAATAAATGAAGCCGTCAAAGCAGTCTTTCGTCCATAACGGTCGGCAATAATTCCCGATGGAACTTCAAAAATATTGGTCAAAATTTCACGCACGGCATACAGCGTTCCAATCTCTGTGTAGGACAGTTCTTTTTCCAAAAGAAATAAGATAAAAAACGCATCAAAAAAACGCAAATTTTTTAAAAAGCCATAAAGGCAAAATTTGTAATACTGCACATTTTTTTCAAATCCGATGCTCATCATTCCAATATTTTTAAATCGTTTTGGCAAACCTGTGCTCATCCAAAATAATCCCGTTTTTGATTACTGCTTTTTTCAAAACCGCTTCTTTTGTATATCCGTTCTTTTGTAAAACTCTCATCGATGCAAAATTATGTTCAAAAACACCGGCAAAAATACGCACCAGATGCAGTCTGTTAAATCCATAATCCGTGAGCAGTCCGACGGCAAGGCTTGCAATTCCTTTTCCCCAATACGGTTCTCCAATCCAATAGCCTATCTCAGCAGATTTCCGATAGATGTCTTTCTGAAAAACCAAACCTATAACACCACAGAAATCACCATCATATTCAATGGCAAAAGTATCGCTCACTTCACTTTCGGCAACAGCATTGATAAAAGACACGGCATCTTGTTCAAAATATGGAAACGGAATGCTATCTCTGACATTATCCCATATTTTTTTGTTGTTAATCAATTCCGCCAACATTTTTCTGTCTGCCATCTCAAGCAAACGCAAGCGAACTTTTTCTTTTTGTAGAATCATTTTCAAATATTTACTGCCTACTAAATTATAAAGAAAAATCAGAAGATGAAAAAAAATTCTTACTTTTGATATTCGATAAAATATAGTCCACTTATGAAAAAATTTATTCCGATAGTTCTTATAATATTTCTTTTTTCAAGCAAGAGTTTTTCTCAGCAAATAGACCCGTTATACAAAAATATGCAACAGCTCAAATGGGTGGACAGTATTTATAACAAAATGTCATTTGACGAGAAATTAGGGCAACTGTTCATGCCCTATGTGCCTTCAAACAATACAAAAGAAACCAGAAAAAAAATCAAGCACCTGATTCAAGATTTGCATATTGGCAATGTGTTTTTTCTCAAAGGACATCCTTCTGATGAACAAGCATTGAACAATTACATGCAAAAGATTTCAAAATATCCCATACTCTCCGCCATTGATGCTGAGTGGGGCTTGTCCATGCGCTTGGATTCTACTCCGAAATTTCCTTGGAACATGACACTCGGTGCCATTCAAAACGATTCGATTATTTACAAAATAGGCAGGAGAATCGGACAAAATCTAAAAAATGCCGGATATCAAATGAATTTTTCACCCGATGCAGACATTAATACCAATCCGAATAATCCGATTATTGGAAATCGTTCTTTCGGTGAAGACATGGAAAACGTTGCTCGGAAATCGTATATGATGATGAGCGGACTGCAAGACGAAGATATTCTGACCACTGCCAAACATTTTCCCGGACATGGCGACACCAACCAAGATTCGCATAAAACCTTGCCCCGTATTGATTTTGACTATGACCGCATTCAGAAAGTGGAACTCTATCCTTTTAAAAAACTAATCAATCAAGGTTTGACCGGCGTTATGATTGCTCATCTGAAGATTCCTGCACTCGATTTCACCGGAAGACCATCAACATTATCCTATAATATCGTCAGCAATATACTCAAGAAACAATTAGCGTATAGAGGGCTTATCATCACCGATGCCATGGCAATGAAAGGCGTTGCCGACTATATGGAAAGCGGCATGGTGGACTTGGAAGCATTTCTGGCAGGAAATGATGTTCTGCTGGGAACCATAGAAATTGATAAAGCTCTAATCGCTTTTAAAAAAGCCTATAAATCAGGAAAAATTACAGACCAAAGATTGGCATTGTCAGTCAGAAAAATCTTAGCGGCAAAATATTGGGCAAAACTACATCGCTATCAAACAAAAACAAACAAAGACTTCTATCCGAATTTACAAGACAGTTTGCTCAACCAAGAAGCTTTTGAAAATGCCATTACACTCATCAAAAATGAAAACAATATTCTTCCCATAAAAAATGTTGCACAAAAAATTGCTTTTGTTCCTTTGGGAGACGATTCCTCCGGCATATTTTATAAATACCTAAATAAATACACCAAGGTGGATAAAGTGCATATTGACAACGTATTGTCTGTTTCTAAAAAACTCAAAAATTATGATTTGGTAATTGTCGGATTCCATAAATCGTCTGTTAATCCTTGGAAATCTTTTAAGTTCAGTCCGAATGAAATAGCCATTCTTAAAAAAATAAGCAAAGAAAAAACAACTATTCTCGATATATTCTCTTCTCCTTATGCACTCATTGATGTGATGGATAAAATCTCTCCGAAAGCTGTAGTGATTTCTTATCAAAATGATTATTATCCGCAAGAAATTTCGCCTCAAATGATATTTGGCGCACTGGCTTTCAAAGGAAAACTTCCGGTTGGCATCAATATATCATATCCTGTGCATACGGGCATTGTCACAGAAAAAATCAGCAGACTCTCTTATGGCTTTCCGGAACAGGTCGGCATGAGTTCTCAAAAGCTGAAAAGGGTAGATTCACTGATGCAATTTATGTTAGATACACTCGCCGCTCCCGGTGCTGTGGTTCTTGCCGCCAGAAATGGAAAAGTGATTTTTGAAAAAACTTACGGCTATCAAACCTATCAAAAGAAACGCCGTGTTCAGGCAACCGATTTATACGATTTGGCATCGGTGACCAAAGTTCTTGGCACCACCACATTGATAATGAAAGCCTATGACGAAAAAATGTTCAAACTAAACAACACCTTAGGGGAACTAATGCCGGATTTATTAAAAAACAGCAATAAAGACAGCATCAGCGTAAAAGAAGCCCTGTCTCATTATGCTAAGATAAAATCATGGATTCCCTTCTATTTGAATACCATTGATCCAAAGACAAAAAAACCGCTTAGAAAATTCTATAGACATCAGAAATCAAAAGAATTCAATATTGAAGTCGCCAAAAATCTATATCTCAAAAATTCATATCTCAATGTTATTTTTGACACGATTGCCAAGGTGCCACAATATGAAAAGCTCAAATATGTCTATAGCGGATTGCCTTTTTATCTTTTTAAAAAGTATATTGAAGACCAAAAAAAAATCGGGATGGACCGGCTGTTAGATTCTCTTTTCTATAAACCCTTGGGCGCTACAACAATCACTTATAAACCCCTGAAAAAATTCCGAGCAAGCCGCATTGCTCCGACTGAAAAAGATGATTATTTCCGTCATCAGATTTTGCGTGGCTATGTGCACGATATGGGGGCTGCCATGCTCAACGGTGTTTCCGGAAATGCCGGACTTTTCGGCGATGCCAACGATTTGGCAAAAATGATGCAAATGTATTTGAACAACGGAACTTATGGCAAACATTTGTATATCTCGGATAGCACTTTTCAAACATTCAATCATCGATATTTTGCGCGAGACAGCGTACGCCGCGGCTTGGGTTGGGACAAACCGCAATTCAAAGGAAAACCCGGACCTACCTTTGAAGAAATTTCTTCAAAAAGTTTTGGACATCAAGGTTTCACCGGCACCATGGTTTGGGCAGATCCAGAAGAGCAAATTGTCTATATCTTTTTATCAAACAGAACCTATCCCACTATGAAAAACAGATTGCTCTATGAGCTTAATTTTCGTAGTGAAGTGCATAGGCGTATCTATGAAGCTATCAAAAATCCAAAACATAACTATCATCATCAGAGTTCCCTGAATCCTTATGAATTTTGGAAAACAAAAAACAAGAACTGAGCGCTGTCAAATAAGCAGATGAAAGACTACATCACATATCTCGAACAATTTGTCACGGAAAGTCGCACGCAAATATTCAAAATGGTCTTGGCACAAAGAACCAAACATTTCACACTGGTGCTTGAAGACCTGTATCAGATGCACAATCTGAGTGCCGTGATTAGAAGTGCCGATATCTTCGGGTGGCAAGATGTGCATATTATCCAACAAAAATATGACCCAAAACTGTCTCATGCCATTGCTCGCGGAGCAGAAAAATGGCTTGATATCCATCGCTACTCAAATACAAAAACCGCCATCGATACGCTCAGAAAAAAAGGCTATAAAATTGTAGCAACCACTCCGCATACAGATGATATTCTGCTACATGAATTCAATATCAATGAAAAATCCGCTTTCTTTTTTGGTGTTGAAAAAGATGGAATTTCAGATTTGGTAATGAATGAGGCGGATGTACACCTGAAAATTCCAATGTACGGATTTACGGAAAGTTTCAATATTAGTGTTGCAGCGGCATTGATTATGCACCATGTCACGGAAAAACTAAGAACAACAGATATGAAATGGCAGCTTGCCGGAAAAGAAAAAGAATTAATCTATCGCCGGTGGCTGGAAAAATCTATCAAAAGCATAGAACTCATCAAGAAAAATTTTATCAAAAAACAATAACAAACGAGATTATTTGTTGAATGCTGAGAAACCTTGCGCCTACAGGATTTTACACCAAATTGATTTATAAAATATTTCGAATTATTTTTTACTTAATCAAGGAAAAAAATACAGTCGTAGCAGTTAGCTGCGAGCGAGTATTTTTGACGACAAGTAAGTGAAAAAGAAACAAAATATTGGACTAATTTGCATGTCATTTTTGTATTATGGTCATACTTTATCCAAATCAAAAAACGCTCCGATTTTCATCGAAGCGCTCCATCTATTCTTTTATCAATCCTTATTCAAACATGATTTCATAAACTCTGTTGATATCTTTTGCCATTTTCGGCACGCTGATATGACGCGCTTGACGAATGGTTTCTCTTCCGTCAAAATAGACCAAAACGGTCGGAATCACAAACACATTATAATAGCCTCTGGCTTCGGGCAGCATTTGAACGTTGATTTCTAAAAAATTCATTTCCGGAAAGTTTTCTTTCATCATATCTTGAAGCTTTGGAGACAGGGCATCTCCCACATTGCAAGATTCATCTGAAAAAAAGACTAAAACCGCCGGATTTTCTCTTAAAAACTCATTGGCTTCTTCTAGGGTTTGCGCAAAAGTATAACTCATTTCTGATAATAATTTATGGGGGCAAATATATAATTTTTGTTTAAACAAACAAATGAAAAAAAACACATCAATCAACAACAAAAATATAAAGAACGCCCTCCGGTTATTTCAGAGCAAATGTTATACCGTTTCTTCTTTTCTCTACTTTTTTCGTAGTTTGAAATACCATACCACCCAAAGCAAAATATAAACCAAAACAATGCCTCCAATGGCGGGATACGGATTACTTAAATCACTGATGGAGCCCAAATAAGTCAACACAACGGCATAGGGCAAAGTCCCCAACAAATAGTAGAGTATAAATTTCAAAAAGCTGAAACGCATCATCCCCGACAAACAACAAGTTGCTTCGGGAAGCATGGGCAAAGCTCTGGCAATGATTAAAACTGAAAATCCCATTTGGTGAAACAAACTGTGCACTTCGTCAATTTGGGCATCGTCTTTCAACAAAACATGAAGCATTTTTTTTCCTGCAAATCGGCACAACACATAAGCAATGCTCCCCGACATCAACATGCCGGCGGTGCTTGCCAACAATCCCAATTGAAATCCCAAAATATTTCCGGCATAGGTCACAATCAAAATGGTTGGAACAGATAGGAAAACATCAGAAGCCAACAGCAAAAAAATAATTAAAAATATTTTCGACACCGAAGCGTGCCGGATGCTGTTCAAATAAGTCTTGATATCTTCAACGCTTAAAATTCCCGTAAGATTTACAAAGACAAAAATCAACAAAAAAACACTAATAATGATAAGATATAGTTTGATAAGAGACTTCAAATCTATTGTTTTTTAGTGAATACAGACAATGCAATATAGCACAGAACAATCAAAGGCACACTGAGATATTTCAGGCTTATAATCAGCGCAACAGATACCACAATCAAAATGTATTTCACCATATTGTTATGCCACGAATAGTCTTTAAACTTTAGGCTGAATAACGAAAGTTCCGCATTCAAAATATAGGCGGAAAACAAAGAAATCAATATCAAAACATAGGGATTCAAAATAAACTCAGACAGGCTGAATTGTGTTTGTTCATAAGCAATCAAAGGCAATGATAAAATAAATAAAGTATTTGCCGGCGTGGGCAATCCGATAAACGAATCTGATTGTCTGCTGTCTATATTAAATTTTGCCAAACGAAACGCAGAGCCTAGGGCAATCACAAAAGATATAAACGGTAAAAAATATTTAAAATTCCAATGCATCGATACCATCAAATCAATATGAAGTGCATCCTGCAAAAGAAAAAACATGGCAAAGGCAGGCACCACACCACTTGTAACCATATCTGCCAAAGAATCAAGCTGCAAACCCAATTTTGTTGATACATCTAGTTTCCTTGCAAAAAATCCGTCGAAAAAATCAAAAAATATCCCTAACAACACAAAAACAGCCGCCAACAACCACTGACGCTGAAAAACAAAAATCAACGCAACCAGTCCCGAAAATAGATTGAAAAGCGTGAGTAAATTAGGAATATGTTTTCGCATAATACTAAATTATTTTTTGCAAATGTAGGGATTTTATTACTTTTGGTGTTCAATTTACTTCATATGTATGATTTTAAAATTCAGACGGCACAAAATATAAGCATCAACAGAAACCTGGCAGGAGTTGGCGAACGCATCATGGCTTTTATTCTGGATCGTATATTCTTGGTGCTTTTCTATATTCTCATTATCTATTTGCTGATTAAATCAGGGGTCGGTGATATGATGGCTTCTTGGGCTTTTATTTCCATACTCACACTCCCCTATTTGCTTTATTACCCACTCTTTCAATATTGGAACAACGGACAGACTTTTGGCAAGCAAATCATGAAAATCAGAATTGTAAAAACCGATAACAGCCATCCTAAATTGGGAGATTTCCTGATTCGTTGGATTTTCAGGATTTTTGAGGTGACCCTAATCCCCGGCATTGGCTTGTTGGTTGTTATATTCAATGAAAAAAACCAACGACTCGGTGATATTGTTGCCAAAACAACTGTTGTAAGTGAAAAACAGAAAGTGAAACTTGAAGACTCCATTTTTAAAAATATCGAAACCGAATACGAACCTGTATTCAAAGAAGTGGAAATGCTGAAAGATACTGATATGCAATTGATCAAAAACGTCTTTGATGATGTCAAAAAAACAGGAAATAAAGATGTGTTGAAAAAACTCTGTAAAAAAATAGAGTCCATTTTACATATCGAGCGACCGAAAACCATGAATTATGTCAAATTTGTTGACACCATCATCGAAGATTTCAATTATTATTCTCGACAATAATGCAATTTGAAACTTTTAAATCCATCATTCCACAATTGGAACAAAAGCCGCTTGCCGGTGATGCGGCACACAATGAAGTGATGAACCTAAAAGTCAGATTCAATCTTTTCAAAGAACTGAGACATCCCGACAAGATGAAAGCATCTGCCGTATTGGCATTATTCTATCCCGACCAAAACAGTGAAACAAGACTTTTGTTTATCCTGAGAAAAACCTATGACGGACACCATTCCGGACAAATTGCTTTTCCGGGAGGGAAACAAGAAAAAACAGATCGAAATCTCATTGAAACCGCGTTTAGAGAAACATTTGAAGAAGTAAATGTTCAACCCCAAGATATTAAAATTATCAAGCCACTTTCAGAAGTTCACATTCCAATCAGCAACTATAGGGTGCAGCCCTATCTTGCCTATGCCGAAAACAAACCCGATTTTGTCAAAGATGAATTGGAAGTTGAAAAAATATTGGAATTTCCGCTGAAAAAAATACTAGATAAAAATCTTATTCAAATTGAAAAAACTTATTTCAACAGAAAATATCAACTTGCTGCTTTTCAAATTGATGGGTACGTTATTTGGGGAGCTACAGCCATGATTTTGTCTGAAATCATTCAACTTTTTGACTAAAATTCTAATGTTAAAATTTGACAGATACCTATTTTATTTTGTATGTTTGAATTCAAGATTGATTAATGCAGAAAATATTGAACAATGAAATTATTTGAAAAAGATATATTTGGAAATAACCTTATCCTTAAAAGAATTATTCTTTTTTTGTTCGGTTTCGTCTCCAAGAGACGTTATAAAGGTTTCAACCAACTCAAGATTGAAGGCATGGAGATTTTAAGATATCTACCTGATAATCAGGTGTTATTTGTATCCAACCATCAAACTTATTTTGCTGATGCCGCAGCCATGTATCATGTGTTTTATGCCACACTTGCCGGTCAAGATGATATCTCCGGCATCAAATATTTGCTGAGACCCAAAACCAATGTCTATTATGTCGCCGCAAAAGAAACCATGTCTTCAGGCATACTTCCAAAAATGTTTTCTTATGTCGGTGCCATCCCCATTGACAGAACTTGGCGTTCCAAGGGAAAAGATGTGAAGCGTCCGGTAAATTTTTCAGATATCACCAACATCAGCAATGCCATTCAAGACGGTTGGGTAATCACTTTTCCACAGGGCACCACCACACCTTTTAAACCCATCAGAAAAGGCACCGCACACATCATCAAAAAAAACAAGCCTATCGTAGTTCCCATTGTCATTGACGGTTTCAGAAGATCCTTTGATAAAAAAGGTCTACAAATTAAAAAGCGTGGAATTTTGCAAACGCTCACCATTAAACCGCCTTTGATTATAGACTATGAAAATGATAGCATAGATGAGATTGTTGACAATATTGCCTTTGCCATTGAACAACATCAAGATTTGTTGCAAGTTGTTCCAATTGAAGAAGTCAAAAAACAAGAAAAACTGAATAAAGACCGAAATTTCTGGTCCGGAAAAAATTATTAGACTACTCTACAAATATCAATATCTCGGCTTGCTAATCTTT
>CAZAXU010000055.1:0-10402 GCA_964489245.1 uncultured Flavobacteriaceae bacterium | reverse complement strand
TGCGAAAAACCGTTTATACTATAAAAAACCAATAAAACAAAAAGTAGTCTAATCTTTTTCATAATTAATCAAATTAGTTGTTATTAAAAAACATGATATGGTCAATGCCTGTATTTTCCGAATGTTCCGAATCGGATAAAACGAAAAAAACAGGCATAATTTTTAGTGATAAATATTGGGTTGTTCGGAGAATCTGCAGAATCGCAATCCGAAAAAACGGGAACACACAAACAATAAGTAAAAATCTTTTCATCAATTTTTAATTTTTAATCAAACACTTACCCACCTACACAGTAAGTGTCATTAGTTTAAAAGTTTGTGTGTATTAGCCGTTAGGCTGCAACAAAGATAATAATTTTTTAATACTTCCAAAAAAAAATTATGTTTTTTTTGACATAGTAGATTAGCAAATGGAAAATTATAATTTAAGGATTTTTTTTGCTATCAATGCACAAGTCTTTAAAAGCATAATTTACTTCTAAAAATCTGAAATCGTTTTCATCTCCAACTTTATAAACTTTGAACTTTAAACTTTTTACTTTCAACTCCGCGACATTTTTTTTCGTTCTAAATAAAAATCATATTTTTACACCCACAAAATCAGTTATGTCAAAAGCATTAGTTATCATTCCGACCTATAATGAAAAAGAGAATATCAGAGAGATTATTCGTGCCGTGTTTAATCTTTCAAAACCTTTTGATATACTTATTGTAGATGATAATTCTCCGGATGGAACAGCACAAATCGTGCATGAATTACAAACCGAATTTGATAATCGGCTTTTTATTTTAAACCGGAAAGAAAAACAAGGTCTGGGCAAAGCTTATCTAGACGGTTTTGAATGGGCACTTGCTCGACAATATGATTATATTTTTGAAATGGATGCAGATTTCTCTCATCCGCCGAAAGAACTTGTTAACTTGGCGGAAACCCTAGAGAAAAATGAAGCAGATATCAGTATTGGTTCTCGATATAACACCGGAAGAATCAATGTAGTACATTGGGACTTAAAACGTATTTTGCTTTCTTATTTTGCATCGATTTATGTTCGACTTATCACGCAAATCCCCGTCAAAGATACCACTGCAGGCTTTGTGGGATACAAACGTCAAGTATTGGAGAACCTTGATTTGAATCAGGTTGAATTTGTTGGATATGCCTTTCAAATTGAAATGAAATTCAAAGCTTGGAAAAAAGGATTTCGTATTAAAGAAATTCCAATTTTGTTCACCGATCGGGTCAGAGGAAAATCAAAAATGCGGGGGAGTATTATTTCAGAAGCCGTTATCGGCGTGCTGAAATTGAAATGGAAAAGCATAATCAATAAATTATAAAACATGATGCGTAAATCTATTTTCATTCTATCGGTTTTGCTTGTTTTTTATTCCTGCAATAACTCACGTGCGCACAAGAATGTCATCCCTCAAGAAAAATATCAAAAAATGATGACCGAATTGATTATTGCTTCAAAAATCAAAGAACAAATCACGGATAAAAGATTGAATGGGCTTGATCCCGTTCAATTGGTTTATCAAAAATATGATGTGGATAGTGCACAAGTAAAAAAATCTACGGACTATTATAGTCACTATCCCGAGATTCTTTTGGAAGTTTATAAAAAAGCTAAGGAAGAACTGCAAAAGACCTTGGACAGTCTTGAGAAATCAACGACAAAAATGAAAAAAAAGAAAGTGGACTCCATCAAAAATCTAAAGATTAAAATTCCTAAAAAGAAGCTGCGAGAACAAATCAAAGAAAGCGAATGACTATTCTTTTTGTTTTCCTTTTTGATATTTATGAATCAAAATTGAATAGACAAAAAGCACAACCGCCAAACCGCCAAGCACCCATTTCATATAAAAACGCTCAGGGCTGTTAAAACCCGCAGAATAAACAGACAATTCCATATCATCCATACTCATCATAAAATTGGGATATAGAACAATCAAAGTGCTAATCCAAGAAAAAATAATCAAATTCGTAGATAAAATAAAACCTTTGTTCTCTCCGGGATAACTTCTTACGCCTATCAATCCTGAAAGCGAGGTGAACACCAAAATAGGAAAAATGAATAAAAACGGCAGATAAAGATAGTTATCAAAAATATTGGGATGCAAAAATTTCCATGCAACAATCAGCATCAGCATCAGTATCAATTCCAGAATTGCCAAACGTTTCATGATTTTTTTAAGCTTACGGTTAAAAGCTCCGGTGTTTTTCAATACCACCCAACTCAATCCGTGAATCATAATAGCAATGAAAATAACCGCTGTAGCCAAAACCGTAAACCAATCCAAGAGCCCTAATTCTCCGGAGAAAGGAGAAAAAGATTTACTGAAAAAATTCAGTGTATCCATATCCGATTCCACATAAATTCCACGAATTATATTGGCAAAAATGATACTGATGAAAAGTACCAAACTCAAATTGAAAAATCCAAACATCCAATCCAAGAATATTTTCAGTTTAGGTTTATCAGAAAACACCACAAGCAAGTTAAATAATAATGTTTTCAGCAGTAGAAACAAAAAAAATAAAATAATATAGCCCCCGAAATTTTGAATAATCACCGAAGCGAACTTCGGAAAAACCACATAGAGCAATCCCATAAAAGCCATTAACCAGACTTCATTGGCATCCCAAATGGAACGAATGCTGTTATCCACTTTTTTCTTTTCTTCGTCCGTATCCGCATAAAAAACATATGCCATTCCGGCACCGAGATCATAGCCGTCTAAAAGCACATAAACACCAATCAAAGCCGCCAAAACCGCATACCAAACCACTTCCATCTTTCTGTTTTTTATATAGTAGAACAAATATATAAATTTTCATTGAACTACATGCGTGATAAAAGTCTTTGTATTTGAACAGTAAACAAATATTTTATTCTGATATCTTTTATCGCTAAAATAATACGCCAAACTCATTCCAAAATATTACATCCCAAACACTCATTTCATAAGCAATCAACATTTTTTTAAATGTCTGAAAAAACAGCAATAAAACAGAAAAAACAATTACTATAATGTAACAAATATTACATTTGCTGTTATTTCAGACAAATCTCAATATTCTAACAATCGTCATCTTTTAGGCTACGCTTTCATTCTAGCTTTATTAATAATTAAAAGCTCGGATTATGAGCAAATTAGACTTAAACAGCTTAAATATAAATGATAAAGATATCATTACACATACCGGTATTGTAACGGCAATAACCGACAAATCGGTTAGGGTTAGTTTACAAGAAAATCCGAATTGCACATCTTGCCATGCCAAAGCTGCTTGCGGGATAGTCGATACTGAAACCAAGCTCATAGAAATCCGGAACAATCAACAATCTGTTAAACTTCATGACCGCGTAAATGTATTCATAGAAAATAAATCGCTCATAAAAGCCATTTTTATTGCTTATGTTTTTCCTTTTATTTTATTGTTCGCAAGTCTTATCGTTTTTCTGATTTTTTTTAAAGAATGGCTGGCCGGATTATCCAGTCTTTTGGTTGTGACATTATATTATTTTTCTCTGCATTTCATCAACAATTTTCTAAAAAAAGAGTTTCAGATCTCAATCCTAAAACAAAATTAAAATGAATGAATCTATTATAAATAGTGTTGTATTGCTAACTTCTTTGGGTGTCATCGCTGCATTTGTTTTATATCTTGTATCCAAAAAATTTTATATCTATGAAAACCCTTTAATTGCAGAAATAGACGACTTATTGCCTGCCGCCAATTGTGGCGGATGTGGCTTCCCCGGGTGCAAATCTTTTGCGGAAAATTTGGTAACTGCCAATGATATTTCTAAATTGTTTTGTCCGGTCGGCGGAAATGAAACCATGCAGTCTATTGCCCAACTACTCGGAAAAGAAATCAAAGAAAAGGAACCAACCGTAGCTGTAATTCTTTGTCATGGAAGCTGTGATGTCAGACCAAAAACCACCCGGTTTGAAGGACCTGATTCTTGCGCCATATCTGCAATGGTATTCAGCGGAGAAACCGATTGCCAATATGGTTGTTTGGGCAAAGGAGACTGCATAGATGCCTGTATGTTTGACGCTATGTATATGGATGAAAAAACCGGATTGCCTGTTGTGATAACAGATAAATGTACTTCTTGTGGCGCTTGTGTGGAGGCTTGCCCTAGAAAAATTATCGAAATGCGTCCTCGAAACAAAAGAGATTTGAAAATATATGTGGGATGTAGCAATCAAGAAAAGGGAGGTATTGCAAAAAAAGCTTGTGCCGTTGCTTGCATCGGATGTTCTAAATGTGTGGATGTTTGTCCGAAAGATGCTATTACAGTTGATAATTTTTTAGCCTATATCAATCCTAAAGCATGTACATTGTGCAGAAAATGTGTAGATATTTGTCCGACTCATGCCATAATTGAAACAAATTTTCCGCCAAAAAAGAAAAAAAATACGCCAACTGAAACAGAAAAAATTAAAATCTGAAAAATGCTTAAAACTTTTCCAAAAGGAGGCATACATCCTCCCGAAAATAAAATCACTTCTTTTAAAAAAATAAAAAGAAGTCCCCCTCCTAAGGTTGTATATGTGCCCATTGCGCAACATATTGGCATTCCGTCTGAAATCGTTGTAGACAAGAAAGAAAACGTAAAAATCGGTCAAGTTATCGCAAAATCTGCCGGATTTGTGTCGAGTAATATCCATGCTCCGGTGGCCGGTATTGTTACAAAATTGGATAAAATTGTAGATAGCAGAGGATATCGAAAACAATGTATTGTAATTAAAACAGATTTAAAAGATTCAACTAATTCTGAAGAAATTGAATACCCGCTCAAAAAAGAAATCTTATTATCACCCAAAGAAATCTTGCAAAAAATCACAGACTCCGGCATCGTCGGACTAGGCGGAGCAACTTTTCCCACACACGTAAAATTAAATGTTAATGACGATAAAAAAATTGATTATCTAATTATCAATGGCGTTGAATGTGAACCCTATTTGACCGCAGACCATAGACTTATGCTTGAAAAAGCAGAAGAAATTTTAGTCGGCATAAAAATATTATTATTTGCACTACAAATTGATCATGCCATAATCGGGATTGAAAACAACAAAGAAAACGCCATCGATAATTTTAAATATTTAACCAAAAACAACGATAAAATCCAAGTTGCATCCCTACAAGTCAAATATCCGCAAGGTGGCGAAAAACAGTTGATAAAAGCCATCTTGAAAAGAGAAGTCCCCAAAAAAGGGCTTCCTCATGATGTTGGTGTTATCGTACATAATGTGGGGACTATTTATGCCATATATGAAGCTATTCAACACAATAAGCCTTTGATAGAACGCGTGGTTACGGTTACCGGTAAAGACGTAAAAAATCCGACCAATTTTTGGGTAAAAATCGGCACACCAATTAAAAATTTGATTGAGCAAACGGGCGGCATACCACAAGATACAAGTAAAATATTGAATGGTGGTCCCATGATGGGAAAAGCCATAAAGAGTTTAGATGTCCCCGTCACAAAAGGAACTTCCGGAATCGTTGTGATTTCAGAAAAAGATTCTCACCGACAAAAAGCAGAAAATTGCATCAAATGCGCTGATTGTGTTAGAGTTTGTCCAATGGGGTTGGAACCACATTTATTAATGGACACAATAGAGAGACATTTGTTTGAAAAAGCACTAAAAGAAGATATTCTCACTTGTATAGAATGCGGCTCATGCAGCTATATTTGCCCCTCTCACCGTCCGCTATTGGACTACATCAGATTTGGTAAAAAACTAGTTCAAAAATTAGAAACAACAAATTAAAATGACAACTACAATTATTTCAGGATCACCTCATGTGCATTCAGGCAGAACATCAAAAAAAATCATGTATGATGTAATCATTGCTCTAACACCCGCACTTTTAGCAGCGATTTATATTTTTGGAACAAAGGCTTTGATTCTTATTGTAACAACTGTATTGTCTTGTGTTGTTTTTGAATATACCATTCAAAAATATTTAATGAAAACACGAGTTAGTGTCGCTGACGGCTCAGCTGTTGTAACCGGTGTATTATTAGCTTTTAACCTGCCTTCAAATCTACCTATTTGGATGGTGATTGTCGGAAGTCTGGTCGCTATAGGAATCGCAAAAATGTCGTTTGGCGGATTAGGATTCAATATTTTCAATCCCGCTCTGGTTGGTCGTGTGTTTTTGTTGATTTCTTTTCCGGTTCAAATGACCACTTGGCCCAAAGTTGCTAAACAAACAGCTGATGCTGTGACAGGAGCTACACCACTTGGTTTAATTAAAGAGGGACTGAACTATGGAGAAACCATGACGGAAATCACCTCCAAATTACCAACTAATTTAGATTTATTTTTAGGAACAGTAGGCGGATCTTTAGGAGAAATATCGGCAGTAGCTTTGCTTATAGGGGCTGCATATTTATTCATCAGAAAAATAATCTCATGGCATATTCCGGTTATAGTGCTCGCTACAATGGCTGTCATCACGGGTGTCTTTTGGCTGATAGACCCGGAACAATATGTCAACCCTTTGATTCATATCCTATCCGGAGGCGCTATTTTAGGAGCGTTTTTTATGGCAACAGACTATGTTACCAGTCCGATGAGTGCCAAAGGAAAAATAATTTTTGCCATAGGTGTAGGCACAATAACGGTAGTAATCAGACTATTCGGAGCCTATCCCGAAGGCGTATCTTTTGCCATTCTGATTATGAACGCTTTTGTTCCATTGATTAATACATATTTTAAACCAAGACGATTTGGTGAACATATTAAAATAAAAATTTTCTAATTTAATTATGAGTTACTTTCAATTTTAAGACAGAAAAAAAGGCTTTGTGAGCTTTGTGGTAAAATCACAACCACAAGAAACGCAAAGAAGACACGAAGGAAGGAGAAATCCTTTTTATAAGTTACAGATACTATCAACTTTTACAAACTATCAACTAACCACTAATAAAATGAAAAAAAAAGAGTCAAGCTTAAAAAACATGCTATTATCTCTATTAGTAGTAACGCTTGTTGCCGGATTTTCTTTAGGATATGTCAATGAGCTTACAAAAGAACCCAAAGCAAAGACCAAGCTACAACGCAAAATTAATGCCTTAAAACTTGTTTTGCCTGAGTTTGATAACAATCCTGTAAGCGATATACTTCGATTTAAATCAAAAAATGCAAACGACAGTATCGAAATTTTTCCTGCCTTTAGTAATCATAAATTTGTTGGAGCTGCTGTGGTAGGTTCTTCTGAAAACGGATTCAGCGGATTGATTAAAATCATGGTTGGATTTAACCCTGAAGCTCAAGTGCAAAATATTGTTGTATTGGAACAAAAAGAAACACCCGGTTTAGGAACTAAAATGAAAGATGAAAAGTTTCTCGTCCAATTTAAAAATATCAAGCCTGCTACTTTCAAATTAAAAGTAAAAAAAGATGGTGGCGATGTAGATGCCATTACCGGAGCAACTATAAGTTCCAGAGCTTTTAGCGAAGCTGTTCAAATGGCTTATGATATATTGATAACTGAAATTGATTCTATAAAAAACAAAAAGTAATGAACATAAAACAAAATTTCATCAAAGGAATTGTTCGTGAGAATCCGGTTTTTGTAATGCTGTTGGGCATGTGTCCGACCCTAGGGGTTACCTCATCTGCCTTTAACGGGCTAGGAATGGGGGCTGCAACCTTATTTGTCTTGTTAATGTCCAATATTGTAGTTTCTCTTGTAAAAACTCAGATTCCCGACAAAGTACGCATCCCCGCTTTTATCATTATCATTGCATCTTTTGTCACGATTGTTGAAATGATTTTGGAAGCTTTTCTTCCTTCTTTATATGAACAGCTCGGCATTTTTATTCCTTTGATTGTCGTAAACTGTGTGATTTTAGGAAGAGCCGAAGCTTTTGCCTCAAAAAACAACGTAACATCATCAATTATAGATGCTTTGGGAATGGGTATTGGTTTCACCATTGCCCTAACCGTATTAGGAATCACACGAGAATTACTGGGAAGCGGAAGTATTTTTGAAATCAAATTAGTGGCAGAAAATGCCAATACCTTTATCCTGTTTATTTTGCCTCCCGGAGCATTTATTGCTTTGGCTTACTTATCAGCACTATTCAATAGAATTACAATAAAAAATTCATAATATGGACTATATCATTATTTTAATAGCAGCAGTTTTTGTAAACAATATCGTATTATCACAGTTTTTAGGAATTTGTCCCTTCTTGGGCGTTTCCAAAAAAGTATCCACATCGGTCGGAATGTCCGGAGCGGTGCTGTTTGTGATGAGCATTGCAACGCTGGTGACTTATTTACTACACCAATATATATTAGTGCCTGCAGGACTGGAATACCTGCGTACAATCAGTTTTATCTTGGTCATTGCCGCATTGGTGCAAATGGTGGAAATTATATTGAAAAAAGTCAGCCCTCCTTTGTATCAAGCCTTGGGCGTATTTCTTCCTTTGATTACCACAAATTGCGCTGTTCTCGGCGTTGCTATTCTTGCTTTAGGTTTGGAAAACGGCAGTTTATTAAAAGCCGTATTTTTTGCCATAGCAAATTCATTAGGATTCTCGTTGGCAATGATTGTCTTTTCCAGTATTAGAGAACATCTGGAAATGGCAGATATACCCGAAGGCATGAAAGGTGTTCCTATCAATCTGTTGGTAGCCGGATTATTGTCTTTAGCATTTTTAGGATTCACAGGATTGGTGTAACACAAAAAAAAGCGCATAAATCTTTGAAACGGCAGATAATCATATTTTTTTATTTGAATTATTTTTATCAACTTTGAATAATCTAAAAATCACTGAAACCTCATTCACTAAAATCAAAGCAATGAAAAAACTAATCATCATTTTCTTGTCTTTTATCTTGTTCTCTTGCAATCAACAAAAAAAATACAGCACCGATAAACTACAAAATCAAATTGACAGCTTAGAAAATCAACTGAAACATGTTTATAAGCCGGGATTTGGAGAAATCATGGGAAATATTCAAAATCTGCATTCCAAACTCTGGTTTGCCGGAATCAATAAGAATTGGAAACTTGCAGAATTTGAAATTCATGAAATGACCGAAGCAACACATAATATCCAAATCTATCAGAAATCAAGAAAAGAGAGTGAAATGATGAACATGATAGAACCTGCTCTTGATAGCATTGGTAATGCCATTAAAATTCAAAATCAACAAAAATTCAAAAATAACTATGTGTTGCTGACAAACATTTGCAATGACTGTCACCACGCCACTCATTATGAGTTTATCGATATAAAAGTTCCTGAAAAACCTGCATTTAGCAATCAAAATTTTAAAATTTTAGATAAGTAAGCTATTGATTTACAACGATAGAACAATAAAATATAAAGTTTTTATTTATGATGAAATACAATTTCAAAGATGATTATAGTGAAGGTTGTCATCCCCACATTTTAGAAATGCTCTCTAGAACAAATTTTGAACAGCAAGATGCTTATGGAGATGATAAATACTCAAGAAAAGCCAAACAAATCATTAAAGAAAAATTGAGGCATAAACCGGCTGACATATTTTTTGTCTCCGGCGGCACACAAGCCAATTTGATTATAATTTCATCGATATTGAAACCTCATGAATCCGTTATTGCGGCTCACACAGGGCATGTCAACACATATGAAGCCGGAGCAATTGAAGCCACCGGACATAAAATCAATGCCATTGAAAGTCTTGACGGAAAAATAAACCCGGAAAATATTCAAACTGTTTTAGACAAACACAATATTATTCCACACATGGTGAAACCCAAAATGGTATATATCTCAAATTCAACCGAAATCGGATCGATTTATAAAAAATCCGAACTCTTGGCATTGTCTGAATTTTGCCAAAACAATAACTTATTCTTATTTATGGATGGGGCACGATTAGGAACTGCGCTCAGTGCAAAAGAAAATGATTTATCGCTTTCAGATATTGCAAAACTCACAGATGTTTTCTATATCGGCGGAACCAAAAACGGGGCACTTATCGGAGAAGCCATTGTGATCAGCAACAAAAAACTACAGGAAGATTTTGGATATCAACTCAAACAAAAAGGCGCCTTGTTGTCTAAGGGGAGATTGCTCGGAATACAATTCTTGGAACTATTCAAAGATGATTTGTTTTTTGATTTGGCACAACATGCCAATCAAATGGCATTGAAATTGGTTCAAGACATTCAAAATCTGGGATATACTTTTTTGATCAAGCCGGAAACCAATCAAATATTTCCCGTTTTTCCAAACAAACTCATCAATCGGTTGGAAAAGAAATATGGATTTCATATTTGGAAAAAAACAGATCAAAATCACTCCGCCATCAGGCTGGTAACTTCTTGGGCTACAAAAGAAACTGCCATAAATGAATTTCTATTGGATTT
>CAZAXU010000054.1:0-10626 GCA_964489245.1 uncultured Flavobacteriaceae bacterium | reverse complement strand
CTTCTGAATTTTTATTTTTAATATTTTTCAAATAGTCAATTCCTTTATCAACTTCTTCTTCCGATTTTTTTTTGTCTTCATTTGTAAGGTAATAAACGGATGTATAAAATTGTGCATATGCTTGCCAATATGAAATAATATTTTGTTCATTTATTTTAGCATAATCTTTAAGTTTAGAGTTCAATTCTAGCAATGATTTATCGCTTTTTAATCTTAAAGATTGAGCAAAAATAGTTTTGATTTTGTTCTGAATACCAATAAGCAAACTGTCAGATTTAAAGCCTTTTGCTTGTTTTTGATAACTGACAATTTCCGTGTTTGCCTTTTGAGTTGTATTTCCCGCACAGGAAACAAATAATAATGAAATAAATAATAATCGTATCATAAAATTGGTTAAGTAATAAACTTAATGGTTTAAGAAGTTATTTTATATATTGTTTAATCGCATTTACATATTCTTCAAAGGCTTGAATACCGTGCAAAGTGATAGAAATCGTAGTCAAAGGATAGTTGTTTCGAAAAGACTTTTTGATTTCTATATAGTTGGCTTTCTTCAGTTTTTTCAACTGAACGCTCAAATTTCCTTTGGTAGCTCCGGTTTCCTGTAAAAGAAAATTAAATTCTGCACTTTCCAAACCTATCAAAAGTGAAATAATGGACAATCTCAATTGAGAGTGAAGTAATGGGTTTAAAGGTTCTAACATAATATTAAAACTTTGAATGTGCTTGTTTGAGCATATACCCGGGTATCAAATAGCTTACAATAATACCCAAAGCCATCAAAGGTAAAATATACTCTACATTGATAAAGGCAGAAAAACCACCAAGGACCACTGACAATAGTCCACCTATGATTAATGGTTTGAATTTTATCATCCCACCTGTAACAAAAGAACCTAAACCAAACATTGCCAAATAAAAACCATACGCAATATTCCAGTTAATCTGTCCGCTAAAAGCATAAAAGGTAGTAAAAAGAAAAACGATCATTACACCTATCCATAGCGAAGATAAGGCAGTATCCAAGATTGTTTTACTTTGCTGTTTTGATTCTTTTTTCTTCAAAAATCGATACTGAAAGAAATTTCCTATAATAGCCATTAGTATCCATACTAGCCATGCATAGCTTGGATTTACTATATTGAACTTTATCAATATAAAATGTATTATTGAGGTGATGACCGTCAACCACCCCCAGAGAATAAATAATTCTCCCTTTTCTTGGAATCTTGATTTGGCATTAACAATCATTTCTTGAATGTTCGCCAAACTTTCTTGTTGTGTCATTTCTGTATTCATAATATGTATATTTAATGTTTAATTGTTTTTACAAAGATAAACTAGTTTATGATATAAACAAGAAAAAAATGAAATTTTATTTTTGTGTTATTATTTTGTTTAAGTTTAATTAAAAATTGTATTTGTTTTGGAATTTGTGTGTTAGCCTTGTGCGAGGCCGGTATTGTTATCAGCAGACTCTATTATATAGCTTTCACCTACGTTTAGTTTTTTTAATTTAGTTTTATTTTCAAAGCATGCATCGAGTAGTTTTAGTGGTTCTCCTAAGGGCTCGTCTGATAAATCATATGTTCCGTAGTGCATAGGAATAAATAGTTTACCTTTTAAATCGTTAAAAATTTGATATGCTTCTTGGGGTGTAGCATGAGACTGTGACATTATAAAACTTGGTGAATAGGCACCAATAGGCAATAAACAAATATCAAAATTGCCAAAATCTTTATTGATACTTTTAAAAATAAGACTGTATGCCGTATCACCGGAAAAAAAGATTGTTTTTTCATTGCTTTTGATTAAAAAGCTTCCCCATAATACCTTATTATAATCAAATATTCCACGTCTTCCCCAATGTTTGGTAGGTAAAAATATTATTTCTAAACTTTTGTCAGTTTTATATTGTTGATACCATCCTGCTTCTTGAAGATGTGTTGTTTTTATATTATTTTTTAATAATAATTGTTTGAAATTTAAGGGTGTTAAGATTTCAAGGTTTGGGTTAATGTTTACAATTTGTTGAACAGATTTCACATCAAAATGATCCCTATGGTCATGAGATATGAGCAAATAGTCAATTTGTTTTAATTGCTCAATTTTTAAAGGTAAATCTACGAGTCTTTTTGCAGTTGGGATATCATAAAAACAAGGGTCTGTTAAAATGGCTTTTTTATTTAGTATTATTAAAAATGAAGCGTGACCTAGCCAAATTATTTGGTTAATTTCTTTATTTATATTTTTTATCGGTGTGATGCTGAGCTGAAATTTATCTCGTTCCTTTTCTTTTTTTTGTGGATTTGAACTTAGTTTCCATTTTATAACATCTTTAATCGGAGATTTAACAGGTATTGCATCATTATAGAATTTTTTATTAATCATGATATTTCCACGCCAGTCATTTTTCAGAATTGGAAGTTGATGATTATATTTAAATTCAATGCTGTTTTTATTCATATTTAATAAGATTGTTAACGTGCTTGCAGCCTTACCCTTTTTAGGGAAGGCTACACTTTGATAATTTTTTTTAAATCTGCCAGCTCTCGTTCTGGATTAAACAAAAAGTCTATTTTTTATTAAAAACCAATTTTAATTTACTGACGGGTTCCTTCTTTTCTTTCAATATTAGTCCGTAATTTTTCTTTAATTTCGATTTGAGTTTTTCTTTGTCAAAATACAAGGTCATATCATAAGTTTTTTGTGATATTTCAGATGCCATTTCACCTAATCTATAATAGTTGTCGGATGCATCAGCATTTTCAAAATCCAAAAAAATGTTTTCCAAAGAATAGCCATGGAAACTAATACTTTTTTTTGCTATTCCACAAGAAGCATGTGAATCATTTGTTTCAAATTCTTTTAGGAGCTTCTCATTTTGAACTTCAACTATATAAATATTTTCATTTTCTTTTATTGTTGTATAAGTAAACTTATATTTATCTTTTAGCTTATTCAAAATTAACTCATTAATATCCTTTTTTGAGTAATATCTTGTAGGAAATTTTCCAAAGATATCAATACCAAAAGAGTTAGAATTTGGGTCATTACTTACAATTCTTTTGGATGATGTTTTAAAAAAATTTACTAATACATTATGCAAACTATTTGAATTGTATTGCAAAACAAAATAGTCATTGCGTTCACTCATCGATGAAGAATTAATAATCTCCGATTCACTATTATTTATTTTTAGGATATAGTCATTTTTTTCTATAGATTTTGCCTTTTTTATAGTTTTTGATTTAATTCCTGTAATTCTAAAAATTAGTTTCTGAGATAAGTCTCCCGGATTTCCTTTCCACAAAAGCCTCCCTTTTTTATCTAAAATAACTACCGTAGGAAATGAGTGTATTTTAAATTGATTATAGGTGTAGTTATCATTGTCAATAAGCTGATATCCATTAAAAGGGCTTATTTCTAATATTCGTTTTATTCTATCAATTTTATTTTTTTCATTTGTAATATTTGCGAATACTATCTCAGAAGATGAATAATTTCTCATTAAATCATTTGTGTCTTCAAAAGATGCTATACAGGGTGCACACCAAGTTTGCCAAAAGTCTAAGACTATATATTTATCTTTGAATGTCTCTTCAGCAATTTCTTTGTTTAAACAGGTTGAAAATGATATTTCATAACTTTTTTGTTGTGAATAAATTTTGTTACTCACAACAAGAATCCATAGAATAATAAATATTTTTTTCATTTTAATGTATAGTTTCACTTAGCCGAAAGATAATCATAAATATAATTTGTTGCAGTTTCGTAGATTTTGTGATTTGTTGTTCTCAATAATTTTATGCTCCATGATAGATGAAAACTAGTTTGGATTTACGGAGAATTTTGTTTTGTATCAGTTTTAGAATATCTAACTTCTTTCGTGATTCATTTTCCTGAAATATTTTCCTAAATTATTTTTTCAGAATTGCTTCGTTCTCAGGATTTTCTTGTGCTTGCCTTCATAAGTGAATAGTTTATGAAAACGGTCAACCTATATCAGGGACATACACTCATACCTTTCCGAACCTTTTACTTTTTCAGCTTAAGAATTTCCTTGGCATAGACAGACTCTTTCATTTCATCAGACAGCATGCCGAAAATGGTGTCTAAAGCCTTTGGGTTATCGTGGAATTCGGTGAGTCCTATATAGGGGGCAATGGCTTTGTCTTTATGGTTAAAAATAAAGTTTAGCGCATATTTGATTTGTCTTTTTTTGATGCTGATTCTTTTTTGATCGATACTATCTGCTTTGGTTTGATTTTTCTTTTGCAGTGCCTCGACTCTGGCTTTGATCAGGTCGAGATTGTTGTCATTAAATTTTCGAATAATATTTTGATATTCTTTCCAGAGTTTTTGATTTTCTCCGGCTTTGATAATCGGGTTTACGGCAAATTGTTCCAAAGTGGTTTTGATGCTGACTTTTCCTTGGTCTGCAAAAAACAGAATTTTTCCGTCTTTGATTTCCGGCAATTCCAAGATCAATATTTGCGGTTCGTCAATGTGGGTATCAAACACAAAATTTTCATCGCCGTCCACTTTGATAGAATCAATTTGTTTCAGACTGTCTTTGATAATTTGTTTGAGCAACAGATTGCCGTTTCGCAATCCCCTGACATTGCCTTCAATCAATAGGTTTCCTTTTTGTTGATGCGTACAGCCGGAAATTAAGCCGATTAATGCAACCAATACTAAAAACGATTTTTTCATATCATGAAATTTAAATGATTAAAAATTAGATAATTTCCATTCCTTTGGAGACCATTTCCATCAAAATGGCTGCTCCCAAAGCCGCTAAGGTTCCGACCACATATCCTACAACTGCCAACATCACTCCGACAGATGCCAAAGAAGAATGAAATGCAGATGCCACAATTGGTGCAGATGCAGCTCCGCCAACATTTGCCTGACTGCCAACAGCTAGGAAGAAATAAGGTGCTTTGATGAGTTTTGCCACACCAATCAGCAAGAGTGCATGAATAGACATCCAGATCAAACCAATGGCAATCAGTCCCGGGTTTTTCAAGATTTCTCCCAAATCCATTTTCATCCCGATACTAGCCACGAGAATATAGATAAAAACGCTGCCGAGTTTTGATGCACCCACACCTTCATAGTTTTTGATTTTAGTATATGAAAAAGCAATACCGATAAGAGTAGCTAAACTAATCAACCAAAAAAATTGCGACCCGAATGATGAGAGCGCAGAGCTTTTATCTGCAACAAACGAAACATTTTGTTTCAGATAGTCGGAAATATTGTTAGCGCCCCAGAAAGAGAGTGCAACTGCCAAAAAAGTGATGCCCAACAGCACCATATAATCGGTTAGCGTAGGGATTCTTTTGATACTTTCTGAAAATTCAGACACCTTTCTCTTGAGTTCTTCGATGGCAGAAGTATCTGCTTTAAGCCAACGATCTATGATTTTTGAGCGCCCTATGCCAATGAGCAGCATTGCCATCCATAAGTTGGCAACAAAGATATCGACCAATACGGTGGCTCCATATTTTTTTGGATTATAGTGAAATATCTCAAGCATAGCCGCTTGGTTTGCCCCTCCGCCAATCCAACTTCCTGCCAGCGTGGAAAGTCCGCGCCACAGCGCATCGTCTCCGGTTCCTACAACGGTCTCAGGATGAATGCTGCCAATCAAAAATAGAGCAATCGGTCCTCCAATGACAATGCCCAGCGTTCCGGTAAAAAACATGATAAGTGCTTTTGGTCCGAGATTCATCACCGCTTTCAAGTCAATGCTTAAGGTCATCAGAATCAATGAAGCCGGCAGCAATATTCTGCTGGCGATATAGTATAATTGAGATTTGTGTTCCACAATTTGTCCGTTTTCCACGGTCTTCCAGTCGGTGGCAATGATATGTGTCGAAGCCAATATGGCAGGAATCAAATAAGCCAAGAGCAGGGCAGGAACAATTTTATAGAATTTTTCCCAAAATCCACCTTTTAAAGAGCTGGTATGAAAAATCAGAGCAAGCGCCCCCATCAATAAACCGAAAACAATAATGTCATTGGTAAAAAAAGGTGCTGTGTTCTCCATATATTTTTTAATTTGATTGCAAATGTAGCAAAAAACTATTTAGTATTTTTTTTGTATGTTATTTTTGCTTGTTGTATTTTTGGAGGATTACTAAAAAATTTCAGACATGAAAAAACTCATTTTATTCGTCTTATTTATCCAATTCGGTTTATTGGTTGCTCAAAATGGCAGAATGATCATTCCTTCTGAGATTTCAGAAGAAACAGCCCGAGAGATGAAAGAAATGGGAATGAATATGAGTGTTGATGATATCTATAATCCAAATAATCAGAGCATGAATGATGCGGTGGTGCAATTCAACGGAGGCTGTACGGCAGAATTGATTTCTCCCAACGGACTTTTGCTCACTAACCATCATTGTGGCTATTCAGCCATTCAATCTCACTCAAGCGTGGAACACAATTATATCAAAGACGGGTTTTGGTCAAAAAGTATGAAAGAAGAATTGCCCAATCCGGGTATGTATGTCACTTTTGTCAGGAAAATCCGGGATGTGACACATCTTGTGATGGACGAAATCAATGAAAATGCAGATGAGAATATCAAGCAGTCACAGATTCAAAAACGAATCGATAAATTGCAGAAAACACTCCCGAAAGAAGCTTGGCAAGAAATTGAAATCAGCGCTTTTTATGATGGTAATAAGTTCTATGCTTTCACGATAGAAAACTATAAGGATATCAGATTTGTCGGTGCACCACCATCTTCAGTGGGAAAATTTGGCGCAGACACTGATAATTGGATGTGGCCCAGACACTCCGGCGATTTTTCCATGTTCAGAATTTATGCAGATGAGCATAATCATCCGGCAGAATATAGTCCAGACAACCGTCCTTATAAAAGCACCAGCTATTTCAAAATCTCCTTAAAAGGCGTGCAGCCGAAAGATTTCTTTTTGGTTTATGGATTTCCGGGAAGAACAAATGAATTTTTGCCTGCCGTTGCCGTGAATCAAAAAGTGAATGTTATCAATCCGGCAAGAGTGAAAACAAGAGAAACAGCCTTGAATGTGATGATGGCCTTTATGAAAAAGAATGAGAAAATAAAATTGCAATACACGGCAAAATATGCCAGAATTTCCAACTATTGGAAAAAGTGGATTGGAGAAAGCTTGGGGATTAAAAAATCAGGAGCTTTAGACAAGAAAAAAGCTTTTGAAAAAGAATTTTTGAAACAGGTTAAGGCAAAAAAAACGGATAGTTCATATTTGACCATTTTTGATGAATTTGACAAGCTCTATAAAGAAAGTGAATCTGCTGAATTGGCAAGAAATTATTTTATTGAAATAGGCTATCTGAGCAATGCACTTTTGCGAAGAGCTTTTGATGTCTATCAGCTGGAGCGTACGAATGAGAAAAAGGGCAAGGAGGCTTTTAACATCAAGAAAAAGAAATTGGAAAAATCTGTTGGCGGAAGTTTTAAAAATTATAATGCAGATTTGGACAAAGAATTGTTCAAAGCATTGATTAAGCTGTATGTGGAAAAAATGCCTGAAAAATATTTGACCGAAAGTTTCAAAAGCTTGGATGTAGATGAGCTGGCAACAAAAATATATAGAGAATCGGTTTTGAATAATCAGCAAGATTTAAAAAAATTATATAGAAAAAATCCAAAAAAATTCACTAAGATTATCGGTGAGGACGAGGGTTATAAATTTGCTAAAGAAATGATTGATATGTTCTATCAGAAAATTAGTCCGGACTATTCATCCGCCAGAAATAAAATCAACAGATTGCAGAGAAAATATATGAAGGGAATCATTGAAACAAGAGAAAAAGCCCCTTATCCCGATGCAAATGGAACACTCAGGATTTCTTATGGAATTGTTGACGGCTATCAGCCGGGAGATGCGGTATATTATTATCCGGTTTCTCATCTGAGCGGGGTGATGGAAAAATATGTCCCCGGAGATTATGAGTTTGATGTGTCTGAAAAATTAATTAGACTCTATAAAAATAAAGACTATAAACCTTATTCAAACACCGGAAAAATGTCGGTAGATTTCTTGGGCTCTGCGCACACCACGGGCGGAAACTCGGGTAGTCCTGCAATTGACAAAGACGGAAATCTGATTGGAATCAATTTTGACAGAGTTTGGGAAGGCACCATGAGTGATTTATATTATGATCAAAAAATCTGTAGAAATATCATGGTCGATATCAGATATGTATTGTTCATTATAGACAAGATGGGAGCGGACAAAAGGCTGATAGACGAAATGGATATCGTCAAATAAAAAGATTAACCAAAACAACTTAATATATGTATAAATCTAAAATTATAGGACTCGGAAAATATGTTCCCGAGCGTGTGATAAAGAACGATGACTTAGTCCAATATATGGACACTAATGACCAATGGATTAGAGAAAGAACAGGAATTGAAGAAAGAAGGTGGGCAGAAGAAGGAGATGGAAACACTACGGCAACCATGGGAGCAAAGGCTGCCAAAATTGCCTTGGAAAGAGCCGGTTTGACACCTAAAGATATAGATTTTATTGTTTTTGCCACTTTGAGTCCTGATTACTATTTTCCCGGATCAGGTGTTTTGCTTCAAAAAATACTAGGCTTTGATACAATTGCAGCCTTAGATGTCAGAAATCAATGTTCCGGTTTTGTCTATGCAACAGCCGTGGCAGATCAATTCATCAAAACGGGAATGTATAAGAATGTGCTGGTGGTTGGCTCTGAGGTGCAATCGAGCGGTTTGGATTTATCTACTCGAGGCAGGGGCATTTCCGTAATTTTCGGAGATGGTGCCGGCGCCATGGTTCTTACACGCAGTGATGATGACAGCGGCATTTTATCCAATCATATTCATTCCGAAGGAAAATATGCAGAAGAACTCTCCAATCGCTATCCGGGCTGTATTGTGAGCCCTGCACATTTGGCAGATCACAGAGGCTATGATGATTTGGGCTATTATCCTTATATGAATGGAAATTTTGTGTTTAAACATGCGGTGACTCGTTTTCCTGAAGCCATCATGGAAGGATTGGAAGCCAACGGATTAACACCACAAGATATAGATGTCTTGATTCCGCATCAGGCAAATCTGAGAATTTCTCAGTTTGTGCAGAAAAGACTGAGAATGAAAGATGAGCAGATTATCAATAATATTCAAAAATATGGCAACACAACTGCCGCATCCATTCCGATTGCTTTGACTGAAGCTTGGGAAGACGGAAAAATTAAAAAAGGGGATTTAGTGGTATTGGCTGCTTTTGGCAGTGGTTTCACATGGGGCTCCAATATCATCAGATTCTAACAAATCAAATTATTTATTTAAACCTACTAGGTTTTTGAGACCTAGTAGGTTTATTTCAATTGATGACACCAAAAGTTAATTAAGGATAAGTAAACGCTAGAGTTTAAAGTTGTAAATTTTGCGGTGGTAGAGGCTTTTGGTACGCGATATAATCGTGCACCGGCGGGGTAACCAATTTCTTTTTAATGAGCTATAATCATTTTTTTAACTTTAATACCATCTTTTGTAAAGAATTTAAAGAAATATAAACCATTTGCATAATTTGAAATATTCAGTTTTATAAAATGCTTATCAACGTTTATTTCATTAATAATTTTACCTACATTATTTACAATTTGTATTAGTTTTGTTTCGCTATTTCCAATATTTATCTTTACCATATCTGAGCTAGGGTTTGGGTAAATAAATATTTTTGTTAAATCTAAATTTAATTGAGTTGGCGGACCTTCTGAACCGCCACATCCCGGGTTATCATAACCACAATCACATAAAGTAGGTTTTGCTATGGTAATAGGGTAGCTCTGTGACCAGCCACAGTTATTACGAATATTTACAAATACCACTGTTGCTTGTCCATCTTGTAAATTATAATTATCTGTTGAAATTTCATAATGACTAATACCATTATAGTATTGAATATTGCCATTATGATTTATTTTAAACTCTAATGCCTTATCAGGATATGTTGCACTTATTCGATAAATAGGTTCATAGCAAGAACCTAATTTATCTTTTTTTAGATAGGATTTACCTATCCAAAATTTCTTTTCAATAGCAATTCCTTCAATAACAGCTTTAACCCAACCAATACCATTATTATTTGTTGTGCTTAATGTTAAATTACTTGTATTTTGACCGGAAACATAATTAAGATTGTTACTATAAGACCAATTTATATTCGTATTTGGAGGCGGATTTTGAATATTAAAAGATATCTGGCTATTATTACAAGCATTTGAATTTAACTGAATTTCAGGGTAAACATTTCCTAAAACAGAATATTTCATAACAACATCTTCCGGTTTTGATGGATAGAAACCAATATGTTGACCTGATAAATTCCAAAGCTCATACACATAAGTATGTATAGTTAATCCATCTTCGTCGGCAGAACCAGGAATTACTTCACAAAAATGTTGACCAAGATTTGGATTGCTTTGATTAAAACCATTTGTTATTGAACCACGTCCCCAAGCTTTAACAAAGTTAAAAACATGTTTTGGATATGCAATATTTTTACTAATTTCACCCGTTGTGCATTTAGAAAATAAATAAGAAAAAAGTTGTTCATTGACTAAAAA
>CAZAXU010000053.1:0-10851 GCA_964489245.1 uncultured Flavobacteriaceae bacterium | reverse complement strand
TTTGAATTCATACAGAGGGTTTAATAATTTCACAGGCTAAAATATATATTATTTTTCTTTTTTCTACAAAAAAATGCTTACTTATGTTTTTTTTCTTTGGGTTAATGTCAAAATGGTTAACCAAAAGTCCAAAAGAAACGAAATTATTCAAACTTGGAAGATTTTCAAAACCTTTCGGATTTTTTTTAGTTTTATCAATAAAAATAAATGAGATTACATTTTTTCGGAAACAATAGTTTTCTTATTTTTAGATTTCCAAAATTGTTTGCTGATGAAAATTGACCATCGATTGAGAGCATTGCAACAAAAACTTAAGGGAGGGCTGTTTTTTGACGACTTGCATCGTCATATCTATGCAACCGATGCCTCGGTTTATAGAATACTTCCCGAGGCAGTTGTCTATCCGAAAGATGATGATGATATAAAGGCATTGATTGAATATGCCGAAAAATATAAAACCACTTTGATTCCGAGAGCTGCCGGCACATCTCTGTCCGGACAGGTGGTGGGAAAGGGAATTGTGGTTGATGTTTCAAAGCATTTTACAAAAGTGCTTGAATTCAATGAAAAAGAACAATGGGTGCGTGTGCAACCCGGTGTGATTCGTGACGATTTAAACCGATTTTTAGCACCATATGGCTTATGGTTCAGTCCAAATACATCCACAACAAGCCGATGCATGATGGGAGGAATGGTTGGCAATAATTCCAGTGGATCTACATCGATAAAATATGGCGTAACAAGAGATAAGGTGTTGGAAATCAAAGGGTTTTTAAGCGATGGAAGCATAGTATCCTTTAATGAGTTGTCAAAAACAAAGTTTGATGAAAAATTGATGTTTGATAATCTGGAAGGGAAAATTTACAGGCACCTCAGAGATACCTATCTGAACAAGGAAATACAGCAAGAAATCATTGACAATTTCCCAAATCCCGAGATTCATAGAAGAAACAGCGGCTATGCGTTAGATACCTTGGTTGATAATGAAATTTTTTCATCTTCAAAAAATAAATTCAATTTGAGCAAAGTGATTGCCGGTTCTGAAGGAACTTTGATGTTTATGACAGAAATCAAATTGAAATTAGACAAGTTGCAGCCTCCTGAAAGGCTGATGGTAGCAGCACATTTCAAGACGATTGATGAAAGCATGAAAGCTGTTGTCCCTGCCATGCAGCACAATTTATATCAATGTGAATTGATGGATAAAATTATTCTGGATGTTACAAAAAAGAGCCCGAAATACAGCCCGTATAGAGATTTTTTGGTTGGCAATCCCAAAGCAATTTTGATGTTGGAACTTCGAGGAAAAGATAAAAACAATCTAGAGAAGCAGGCAAAAGCTTTGATTGTGCATTTGAAAAATAAAAATTTAGGCTATGCGTTTCCATTGCTCCCGGGAGAAGAAGCTGCCAAGGCGGAGGAATTACGTAAAGCAGGGCTGGGATTGTTGGGAAATCTTTCCGGAGACGATAAGGCGGTTGCCGGCATTGAAGATACAGCGGTCAGAATTCAAGATTTGCCAACTTATATTCAAGATTTCTCCAAGCTGATGATTGAGAAAGATAAGGAACCGGTTTACTATGCACATGCCGGTGCGGGAGAAATTCATCTTCGCCCGATTTTGAATCTTAAAAAATCAGAAGATGTCAAAATTTATAGAGAACTGGTTGGAGGTGTGGCAAAATTGGTAAAAAAATATGGAGGATCATTGAGTGGAGAACATGGTGACGGCATTGTTCGGGCAGAATTTATTCCTGTTGTTGTGGGCGAAAATAACTATACATTGATGAAGCAGTTTAAAACGGTTTTTGACCCGAAAAATGTTTTTAATGCACACAAAATTGTAGATCCGTTTCCAATGGACGAGAATTTGCGTTATAAGCCTGATAGAATTGAACCTGAAATTCCAACATTGTTTGATTTTTCTGCAGATGGCGGAATACTACGTGCTGTTGAAAAATGTAACGGATCCGGAGATTGTCGCAAACCACCCGAAGCAGGAGGCGTGATGTGCCCGAGTTATCAGGCTACTTTGGATGAAAAAAATACAACCCGAGCCAGAGCCAATGCGCTACGAGAATTTTTGACCGATTCGGACAAAATCAATAAGTTTGATTATGAAGAACTCTATGAAACTCTGAGTTTGTGTCTGTCTTGCAAAGCTTGTAAATCCGAATGTCCTTCCACACTGGATATGGCAATGCTTAAAACAGAATTTCTTTATTGGTATCAGAAAGCAAACGGATTTAGTTTGCGTAATAAAATGTTTGCCTATAGTGGAAAAATAAATGCTTTATTTAGTAAGATTCCAAAATTGTATAACTTTTTTGTCACACAAAAACTCTTCTCCGGCTTGTTGAAAAAGACGATGGGTATTGCTCGAGAAAGAACTTTGCCCAAACTGGAGAGAGAATCTTTACATAAATGGATAAAGAAAAATCCGAATCTTTTAAAACCTAAGAGATTGCTGAAAGGAGGTGTCTATCTCTTTGTGGACGAATTCACCGACTATATGGATGCACAACCCGGAAAAGATGTGATTGACGTATTGACCGGTTTGGGCTATGAAGTGCTGATTGTCAATCATGCTGAAAGCGGCCGTGCTTATATCTCCAAAGGATTTTTGGAACAAGCCGGAGATTTGGCATACAGAAATATTCATGTATTCAAAGACCTGATTGATGAAAAAACTCCTTTGGTGGGCGTGGAACCTTCGGCAATATTGACTTTTAGAGATGAATATTTGAAGTTGGTTCAAAACAATGAAAAATATCCGGATGTAGAAACTTCTGCACAAAAAATTGCTCAAAACACTTTTTTGTTTGAAGAATTTATCAAAAGAGAGTTTGATGCAGGCAGAATAAGCACAGATGATTTTTCTGCCAAGGAAAAACATATCAAATTGCATGTGCACTGTCACCAGAAAGCTTTGAGCAACCAAGAAGACAGTGCCTTTGTATTGAACATCCCGAAGAATTATCACGTAGAATTGATAGATGCGGGTTGTTGTGGTATGGCAGGAAGTTTCGGTTATGAAAAAGAACATTATGACTTGAGCATGAAAGTAGGAGAACTCCGCTTATTTCCAAACCTGAGAACAACAGAAGAAAATGTAGAAATCGTCGCCTCGGGAACCAGTTGTAGGCATCAAATTGAAGATGGAATACACCGACATAGTGAACATCCGGCAAGCTTGCTTAAAGAAGCAGTGTTTTTTAAAATGTTTTAATTTTGTCAATGAGATTTTGATTGTCTTTGTTTTATAATCGATAGTTGCTATGAGTTCAAAGTAAAAAGTTTAAAGTAAAAAGGTAAAAGATAAAAGTGAGCAAAGCAATCCAAAACGAATTGAAAAATAAACTAATTATGAGAATTATTTTTACTATTTTAGTACTATTGTCAAACTTGACTTTTTCGCAATCAAAAAAAGACAGCCTTCTAAAAAAAGACATTTTTCCTATTGTTGAAGAATTGGAATTTATGTATGGTTATGATCAAACATTAAGGGAATATTTGACATACAAAACTTTTAACAAACAAGAAACAGATAGTATTGAAAATTTACCCGATAGTTTGAGAATTCAAGTAATATCAAAAAGAAAATTCACATCCGATAGTCTTACTAAAAATATTATAAAAAAATATATTATACCAAAAGATATTGAACATACTGAAAAACTAATAGCTATAACAAAAAAATATGGTTTTCCTTCTTTAAAAAGAATAAAGAAATATTACAAAAAAGATTTTATTAATCCTGAATTTAATCCTGTAATAATTTTCATTCATTCACCAAAAAAATACTGGGTTGAATTAAAAGATATACTAAAAACGGAATTTAAAAATAAACGAATTAATAGGTGTATCTATGGATATTTACTTTGGCATATTAATGGGAGAAATAATTTAAAATATATGCTTGACAATGGGTATGAAATGAAAAAGAATAAAAGTGGAATGACAGTGATAAAAGCGGTTAATTGTGATTAATAATGGTGCTGCCACTCTGCATAAACAATTGGACTGATTGTTAATATTGAAACTTGAGATTATTTATTATCTTTGGAATACAAAACCCCGGATACGGTGTATCAAAATAATGAAAAAATGAGTATTAATCTGTAGCCGTATTTTAGGACGTGACAATCATTTTTATAGAAGATTAATCTATAAAACGTCTATGACTAATAAATTGACTAACAGAAAAATATAAACATATGAAAAAAGTAATTCTAATCACATTTGTGATTTTTTCTTTAAAGTCTTTCTCTCAAACAGGAACAAAAAATTTTATTGATCAAAACTTTATAGAGGTGACAGGAAAGGCAGAAACGGAAATAGTCCCTAATGAAATCTATCTGAAAATTAGGATTGATGAAAAAGATTTTAAAAGAAAAAAAGATCTTGATGAGATAGAGAAATCAATGATTGAAAAACTTGCGGGAATTGGAATAGATGTTTCGAAAAATCTTGTAATCAGGGATATGATAAGCAATTTTAGAAGCTATTGGATAAAAAGATCAAGAGTTAATTCAATAAAAGAATATCAACTGAAAGTAAGTGAAGCAAAAATGGTCGGAAAAGTTTTTCAAGTTCTTGAACCATTGGAAATTTCAAATATTTCGGTTGAAAAAGTTAAACATTCCGATATCCGAAAGTTTGTGTCAGAAGTCAAGATAAAAGCGATTAGAGCGGCAAAAGAGAAAGCGCAATCACTGACAAAAGCAATAGGTCAGAACATAGGAAAAGCAATCTATATTCAAGAATTAGGCAATCCGGTTTACGGCACAAATTATAAACGCCGTCAGGAAATGTCAAATGTTGTTGCCAGAGGATATTCCATCAAACTAAAACAAAACTATGAACTAGAGTTTGAAAAAATCAAACTGGAATATTCAATATTAGTGAGATTTGAAATCACGGAATAAATTGAGAAGTGGAAGAAAGTTATTGGTCATTATAAAAAAAGCAACTCAAAACGAGTTGCTTTTTTTGTGGAGTCGGAGGGAATCGAACCCTCGTCCAAACAAGCCAATGCTATGCTTTCTACATGCTTAGTTTGCAGTTAATTTTCGACCTTGAACTAGTCCGCAAACAGACCGAACAAAGCTTAACTATGTTTTAGATTTCAGAACAAAACCATAGTAATTTTGTTCCTAGACTTATTTTTACGAAGCCCTTAAACCGAACGCCATAAGTCAGGGCTTTCGAAGGACTTCCTGCCTTCTGACCTTGTCAGAACGTGGCACAATCCGTACTATAATTCAGGATTATGCAGCAAGAGCGAATTCATTTTCGCCGTCTAAAAGTTTGAAACATGAGATTTACGAGCTGTATATCAGCGCTCGACATGCTTACATATCAATGAACCTTGCTGTCAAATCCAGTCGACCCCTGAATTGATGACTGCAAATTTATAATAATTTTTGTTTTAAACTACATCAATATACTATCAAATTTTATGCCGTTTTAGTGATCTTTCATTTCTATTTGTAAAAATGCTAAATAGAACATCAAAGAGTAAAGCCTTCAAGAGCTACAATATACAAGTAAAGCTTTAGGAGCTATATTTTATTTTTTTTGGATTTTAATTCTAAATATTTTACCTTGGCGCTAAATGTCAATTATTAAAAATAAAACAAAAAATTAACCCCAAAAGACAATCTAGGAGCCTATGAAGATAGCATTGATAAAAGAAAGAAAAAATCCACCTGATAGGAGAGTGGTCTTGACACCGCACCAAGCCAAAGAATTAGTGGATAAATGTAAGGAATTGGAAATTATTGTTGAACGTTCAGAAGGCAGAGATTTTTCAGACAAGGAATATGAAAATCAAGGTTTACAACTGGTTGATGATGTCTCGGATGCAGATGTTTTACTCGGTGTGAAAGAAGTGCCGATTAATGCTTTGATTCCGAATAAAAAATATTTTTTCTTTTCACATACCATCAAAAAACAGCCCTACAACAGAAAACTGCTACAAGCCATTTTAGACAAGCATATTGTGTTGTATGACCATGAAACCATCATAGATGAAAAAGGTATTCGTCTGGTGGCATTCGGATATTATGCGGGCGTTGTAGGAGCCTATAATACCATCAGAACTTATGGACTGAAATCGGGCTTATTTGAAATCCCTAAAGCAATAGATTTGAAGGATAAGCAACATTTAATAGAAAAACTTAAAGAAATCAAATCAAAATTACCCGCCATAAAAATTGTGCTGACAGGAAAGGGCAGAGTTGGCAATGGCGCCAAAGAAATTCTGGACACAATCCCGATTAGAGAAGTTAGTACAGATGAATTTCTTCACCAAACTTTCGAAGAACCGGTTTATGTTCAAATCGACGCAGATGAGTATAACAAGCGTAAAGACGGAAAAGATTTCGAATTTCAAGATTTTTTCACTCATCCTGAATACTACGAGGGAAATTTTGAACGATTTACAAAAGTTGCGGATGTCTATATTGCCGGACATTTCTATGGCAGGGGAGCGCCTTATATTTTTACAAAAGAACAGGTGCAATCTTCTGATAATGCAATAAAAGTAGTAGGAGATATTAGTTGTGATATCGCAGGTCCTGTGGTGACAACCATCAAAGCTTCAAGCATTGCCAATCCGGTTTACGGATATGATCCGGCAACGGGAAAGGAGACTGATTTTCATAATGAGCATGCCATTGCTTGCATGACAGTTGACAATTTGCCCAATGAAATTGCTCGTGATGCGTCTGAAGGTTTTGGAAGCATGTTTGTCAAATACATCATTCCGGCGTTTGGCAATGGTGATAAAGATGGCATTTTGGCAAGAGCCGCCATGACAACCGGAGATGGAAAACTAACAGAAAGATTCTCATATCTGCAAGATTATGTAGATGGAAAAGAATAGAATACAATTGCTCAAAGATTATTTTTATTTTCTCTTGCAATCCACTAATGCGCACGGGCTGCACTCTCCGTTTATATACAGTCTGGTCACAAAGTGTTTCTATGATAAAAAAATATATGCCGATTATCAAATCTTAAAGCAATATCAAGCTGAGTTAGCAAAGGATAGACGTGAGATTTTGGTGAATGATTTGGGTGCAGGCTCTAAAAAATTTCGTTCTGAAAAAAGAAAAATAAACAAAATATCCAAAATCGCCGGAAGCGACTCCGCAGAAATGAAACTTTTGTATAGGTTGGTCAAATATTTTAAGCCGAAACAGATTTTGGAATTGGGCACTTCTTTGGGAAAAGCAACGATGAGCATGGCATTGGCAAATCCTGAAACAAAAATAGATACAGTAGAGGGAAGTGAAAGCATTTTGAATATCTCCAAGTCTTATTTCAACCGATTTAAGCTTGAAAATATCAACTTGATTTTGAGTGATTTTGATACATATTTAGATGAAATCAGTCAATTGAATCAGCAGTTCGATTTTGTTTTTATGGATGGAAATCATCGTTACGAACCCAGTATGCGCTATTTTGAAAAAATATTACGTCATGTGCATAACGATACGGTTCTGATTCTTGATGATATCTATTGGTCAGATGAAATGAAAAACGCTTGGGCTGAAATTAAAAATCATAGACAAGTACGCCAAACAATTGATACTTTTCATTGGGGGTTTGTTTTTTTTAGAAAAGAACAATTCAAAGAACGTTTTATTGTCAGGCGATAGCAAATAGCTGAAGCTTTGTTCGGTTCTGAATTTTATTTATAATCATTATTAATAATCCGGAGAATTTAATAACTTTGCCTAAAATATAAGCAGATGAAAAAACCAATAAAACCCACACCGAAAGACATAGAAATCACTGTAAGCCCTAAAAGAACAATTGTTAGCAGGACTGATGAAAAGGGTATTATCAGATTTGTAAATGATTATTTTATGGATATTGCAGGATATAAGGAAAAAGAATTACTCGGTTTTGCCCACAATGTTATCCGTCATCCGGATATGCCTAAGGTCATTTTTAAATTGCTTTGGGATGAGCTTGGAAAAGGCAATGATATGCGCGCCATTATCAAGAATTTGGCAAAAGACGGCAGGTATTATTGGGTGATTACAAATTTCCATACTTTAAGAGATGAAACGGGCAATATCACCGGGTATTATGCACGAAGGAAAGCAGTTCCGCAAACGGTTAAAGATGAAATTTCCAAACTATACAAAACTTTACTTTCTCTGGAGGAACAAGGCGGAATGGAAGAATCTGAAAAATATTTAAACGACTGGTTGAAAAAAAATAAAATAGATTTTCATGATTATGTGGAAAGTCTTTTCGGAGGAGATAAAGAAATGATTGAAAACTATCTGAAATCAGAAGTAACAGATGAAGATTTGACCAACTGTAAGGATGGTTATATTTCAAAATTTGAAAGAGATCAGCAAGTAAAACCAAAAAAAGGTTTTTTTGCAAGGTTGTTTGGCAAATAAACAATAAAAACTTAAAAATAAAAAATATCGGAATTATATATTCCGATATTTTTTATTTTAGAAACCTTATAATCACCTGATAATTAGTTTTTTTGATCCGGTTCCTGCAGCATTCTCAATGTTGATAAAGTATATCCCTTTAGGAATTTTTCTCAGGTTGAATCTATAATTGTTTAAATCATCAGAAGATTTGAAAAAATATGTTTTGATGAGTTTTCCTTCTATAGAATTGATACTCAGTCTTGTCATTCCTATAAAATTATCAGATTGAATATAAAATTGCCCGTCTGAAGGGTTTGGAAATAATTTCAGATTATAAATCTTAATATTATCGGTAAAATCAATTCCTAAGGGTGCACCGTAAACAATGGGTTGATTGCTTTGATTGATGATTTGGGCATCTACGATATAGAAAGGATTATAACCGGCATTGCAATTAGGACAGGTTGTTCCTGAAACACAATTGGGATTGTTGGGATGACAGTTGTCCATATATGAAGGATGAAAACGGTAGTCTAAATCGATATGAGAACCAATAAATGCAGATAAATCAAAATTGTTTGGATGTGGAATAGTTCCCGGGCACCATCCTGCTCGATTATAGTACCAAGTTCCGTGTTGTCCCGTACAATTATCAGGATTGGGAGAGCAATTTGTCCATAAATGCTGCGTAAACGTTTGGTTGCCATTCACATTGATATAATGTGTTGCATTGAAAAACTCGGCAGCATTGTTGGAGTTGTTTACTCCCCAGCCATGTCCCGTACTGGATAATCTGAGATGAGAAGATTGAACACCGGCATTAATATTGGTTTGGTATGTTTCTACGGAATGCAAATTAGCAGGGTCGCCAAAGGCGTATTGATTGTCCCAAACTTCTTCCACCGAGCTATATGCATAGGTGGGAGTTCCTTGTGTATATTCCAAGTTCAGTGTTAATTGCCATCCGCCTGTTCCCCAAGTATCTATAAAAACCCTGAATTCCACTTCTCCTTGAAGAAGAGACATATAATCGGTGACATTTAGTTGGTGGCTACAGGCAACTCCATAGGGGGTGATATATCGGAACAACTGAATCCAGTTTCCGTCAGGAGCTTTGACATCGACAAAAGCAACCCGATCCCAATCGTCACATCCTCCGGAGATATTGGGACATTCCACTTGAAAATATGCTGTGATGTCATTATATGAGGAAACAAATTGTGGAAGTGTATAGGTTCCATAGAACCATCTGCTGTTGGTTCCTCCAAACTGAATCACCACATCATCGAGAGTGGTGACTGTTCGAGTGGAAATATTATTGGATATCTGTATGTTTCTAGTGATATTTGTAGTATTTCCATTATTCAATGTCGCAGTGATATTGATACTGTGATTTCCATAACTTGAGGGTGTCCACAAATAATAATATAAATTATTTCGTTGTTCCGTGGCATAGTTAGTGCCGTCAATTTCAATCGAAACATTCTGCACTTCAAGAAGATTATCCGGAATATCTATGGAAGCTTGAATGTATATGGGATATGCTTTTAGTGTAGGCATTTCTATCGGATAATTTTCCGTGAGTCGTGTAGTGACTGTGGGATGATAGGAGGATAAGTCCAGAACTTCAAAAGATTGAATGGATTCTGCAGGATAATAAGTAGTATTTCCTGATTGTAACGCCTTGACGGTCACAATTCCGGGTGTTCCGGATAACGAAATGATATTCCCGTTAATACTGGCCGGCCCGGAGACAATTTCAAAAGTTACGGGCAAACCGGAATTAGAGGTGGCATGCACTTCGAAATCGGGTGAGGTATTTCCTTTATAAGGAATATGTTCAAAATTGATAACTTGATTGATTTGACCGGTGGCAGTGCCCGGATTTTCAAAGAAAACCAACTCTCCCGTATGAATGTTATCACCGGCTTGTGTATTGGATAAATATTTCACTTTTACATATCTGGCAGATACGGCGCCGAAATAGACTTCTTTTAGTGAAACATCCGTGTCATTTGTCCAATTAAACCTTCCGGCAGCATCCATATTTCCCCAGTTTGTACCGTCAGAACTGAGATAAATTTCATAATCCAATGCTTTTGCAGTTGGGCTTGCAGCATTAGGAAGATAACTGAAACCGGTGATATCGTGGGCTATGCCTAAATCAACTTCAATGATGCCCGGCAGAGAATAGCCGCCGGAATTATATAAAGCCCACCAAGTTGATGTATTCCCGTCAAATGCATGTGCAGCGGGATGATTAGTGTTGTCACTGCTCACAAACTGAACAGTATAAGAAGATTGTGGTATTGCTGTATTTTGAGAAAATATATTTATAGAAAAATACATAAACAATACAAAAGATAGTAAATTTTTCATTGAAAAAGATGTTTTTATGGTTGGGACTAAGGTATAATTTTTTTGGTTCAAATTAAAAAAAAAT
>CAZAXU010000052.1:0-11622 GCA_964489245.1 uncultured Flavobacteriaceae bacterium | reverse complement strand
TGGTGTTTTCATTGGCAAATGCGTTAAAGTCAATTGCAGAAGGATAAGGGTTTCCTAAAAAATTCCAATCATCGTTGTCTGCCGCACCTCCTCCTAAAATTTGAACATTTACTGAAACTATACCGTTATTGAACGGGTCTGAATTTTTTCCAAATGTGACTTCCAATGGGTTAGATCCATTTGCTTCATAAGATGATATGGCATAGCCATGTCCTTTTTCGAATGTAGAAGCACTTGTTTCCCATGTCCATCCCGGGTCGATGGCTGCATTGGGATCTTGGTTTGCCGGATTGAAAGAATAATATCTCCAAGCGTCAGAAACGAGTTCTCCAAGGGTAAATGAACTGGAGTTGATAGGAGTAGACCAATAAACATAGTCATAATAATGATTGAGATTATTGGAAATTTTGTTCATTTCAAATGTTCCTCCCCCCGAAATTGTAGAGTTATCATCTGTTTGTACAAATGCTCCTTTGTCTTCGACAATAAATTCTCCGTTATTGGTAACATTTTTTCCAACTTTAGCATAATGTCCGTCTCCAATATATAATCCTTGGTCTTGGTTCACGGTCACTGACCCATTGGCAATAATACTACCATTACTACCATCTGATTCAAAATAAGTACCAAATACCATATTATAAAAAGTTTCTGTTCCGAGGGCATCTGCGGATGAGATGTTTTGTGAATTTTCTCCATAAAAGTACACGGTTCCTTGTCCTTCTTCAAAGTTGGCTTCAGTTCCTTCATTAGTCCAATTGCCGTAGATATATAAGTTGCCATCGGCTGTAGTAGCATTATCTCCATCATCCATGTCTAGGGTTCCGTTTGATTTAATAATCAAGTTTCCATGAACTTTCAAAGTGTCTTGAGGTTTATCTATTTGAAGTCTAATAGCATTATTTATTGTCAAATCTTTGCAGTTTGCGACTCCGTTATATTGACTCGCAAAAGCGGCGTTGTGATCAACAACAACCGTTGTGGTTGTAGCTGAACTCGGAATACTTACATCAGTTGTTTCGTCAGGGACTTTTAAATTTTTCCAGTTGACACAGTCAAACCAATTATTGTCTTTACCCCCATCCCATTCGGGAGTTCCCAGTCCTGTTCCTGAGATATTGAAAGTAACACAGGAATTGGCATAATCATTTGTTCCGGCATTATAAGCTGCATTGTCTGAATATCCTAACCAATTGGCAGGATCGGTAATAGCTTGAATCCATTCCACTTGTGATTTTGCAACCGAGGGATCACGATTGTATTTTATTCTGTCTGCATTGGCTTGATTTTGTACATCTACGCTGAAGCAATTTAATCCGGGAGACATAGTAGATCCCGAGGCTGAATTGTATCCGGGAGCTGTTTTCCAACCGCTTCCCGTCCAACCGGAGACTGTTACGCCGGTGTATTCTACATCATTGCTCCCATTCGGATTATTCCAAGTTCCGTTTTGTATAAACCACACCTGATCTGATGCACTCATATTAAAATTATTTGTACCATTCAGAGAACTGATAGACCAATTGGTGGAATCATCAACACCACAGACTCTAATATGGAAAGCGCTTTGGGTATGTCCGGCTCCTTGTATGCAAATAACTTGTCCTTTTGAAATTGTTCCCCCTCCACTTCTGACAATTCTGAGCGTTCCTTCACTATCTCCCCATAATCCGGCTGTTGCTCTTTCGTATCCGTTGTCCGTAAAGTCTATGGCGGTTCCAACAGCGATATCTTTAAAGGCGAAGAAACATATTTCATCCCCTGATCCTGTGTTGGTGTTTACAGCAACAATGGCAAGGTCACCTGCTTCAAAAGTGGTTCCATCTGCAGGAACGGCACTTACTTCAATACCGCCTGACCATTGGGTTCCTTTGCGTACAAATATTTCGAAATAATAAGTAGTGCCATTGGTCAGACCGGTTACGGATACACTTGTTCCCGTTCCCTTGAACACCACTTGATTCGGAGCGGCATAGACCGTATTTGCGGTATATGAACTTCCGTCTCCTGTTGGTGTAAAGTCAATGCCTGCGGTTTCATTTGCTACGACCAAAATTTCATCAAAACAAGTAGCTGTCGGGTTAGTCCAAGATACATCAACTCGAGCGTTGAGTCCCAAAGCTGCAGCATTGGTTACGTCAACCAGTTTGATTTCTTGAGTTGTTGTTCTGGGAGATGAATATTCATATCCTGAAACTCCTGTTTTATAGGTAAATATTCTGAAAGTATATGATGTGCCTTGTGTTAAGCCTGTTACAGTAACATTTGTGTTTGTACCTTTATATAGAATTCTTGAATTCGGGCTGGTGCTGCCATAAGTTGCAGCGGCGGTATAATCCAGATTATCTCCCAAATTGGTAGAAGGATCCAATCCATTAACAGAATGAGGCGTATTTCCTTCTCTTACAACGAGCAGATAGCCATCAAAATTTCCGGTGGCAGGAGCTGTCCAACTGAGTTGAATATCTGTATTTCCTATACATCCTTCTGAGAATGATGCGGTTCGCTCCGGTTTGGTTATAAAAATGTCTTCTGCAGGAGTGCCTGAAATGTAATAGTCTTCACTTCCGGAATCGCAATTAAACTCAAATATTTTGACATAATATTCCGTTCCGGGAACCAGATTAGTAACGGCTACGGTTTCTCCGGATCCGCTATAGACCACATATTCATTATTTCCAAGATCGCTACCATTTCCGAAAGAACTGTCTGCGGTGTATGTTGTTCCGTCTACAGGATTTGATGTGATTGCACCTCCCGCTTTCATCACAACAATTCTATTTTCTCCGTCTCCGGCTGTCCAATTTAATGTTGCGGAAACAGTGGTTAGATTCTGTGGAGAATTGGCGTGAAAAACAGCATCTTTTGTTGGCTCGACGCAACCTAAAGTGACCGTTCCGTCAACAGCTATATTTCTGCTTGTGGCGCCGTTTGATGAGCAGACAATATTTCCTGAAAAAGGAGAGTTAGCAGCCAGTAAACCGGCAACAAGCCTTGTATAGATGGTTGTAGAATTAACGTTCCCACCCGATTGGGTTAATGTGAGGGATGTTGTATATCCTCCTCCCGAAGTTGTTGAGATTTCCCAATTTGTTGGTGCCGTAATTGTGATATCATTGGTCAAATTACTTCCTTCTACCGTGAAGCTTTGCTCCGGAGAAGGACCATTTCCTTCAACATATGTGAAACCGGTTAGTGAAGTAGGATTCACAATGATTGTGGGATTTGTGCTGGCATATGCATCCCATGATAGATCATCAATAACAATTCTTTTTCCTGATGTGGTGATATTCTTGATTTCAATATCAATATTTCCCGTTACATTGATTGTTTCCGAATATGTTGAAACAGATGTGCTAGAAACTGTAATGTTTCCTCCATATTGTGTTCCATTGATAAACACTTGCATGGTTGAGCTTCCAGATGCATATCTCTTGTATTTAAACGTTAGCGTACCACAACCTCCGGCAATTGATCCGCCATTATTAATCAGATGCCCTTCTCCTCTAATGGTAATTGCCTTGCCGTTAAGTGTTCTGTTTGTTCTGGCATTGGTGGCTTGCCAGGCAAAACCGTCATCCCCTGTCCAATCTCTGGTTAGATAGCTACTGGAGCTGTTTGTGGGGATGTTTGCAAAAGATTCATTCACCTGGGCTTGTAGTGTCCCCGTAAGCGTGAATGCTATAAAAAGTATTAGTAGATGTAGTTGCTTTTTCATTTTCGAAATAATTTTTGAAATAACCATATATAAAAAAATATAATGTTGCATTTTTTGCAAATGTACTAATTTTATTTAAATCCGAGCTCCTTAATAATGTCTTTTGCTGTCATTGCAAAATCATGATATTTTTTTGTGAATTTTTTTGCGGTTTCCGAGTGAAGAAAAACGCCCAAAAGTGCAGCATGAACAGGTTTATAGTTTTGAGTCAGCAGACCCGTCAAGATTCCGGTTAGTACATCGCCGCTTCCTGCTTTTGCCAGTGCAGCATTCGGCGCATTATTTACGTAAATATTTTTTCCGTCTGATATCATCGTATAAGCGCCTTTTAGAATTAAGATTATGTTGTGTTTTTTGGAAAAATTCAATATCTTTTTAATTTTCTCTTCATCGTTTTTCCAAACACCCACCAATCGTTTAAATTCTCTTGGGTGTGGCGTTAAGATTGATTTTTCAGGTATAAACTTGATATACTCGGGTTTCTTTGCCAGAATATTCAATGCATCGGCATCCAACACCATAGCATTTTTTTGCCTTTTCAAAAACCGTTTAAATGTTTGAACGGTTTTTGAGTGTGTCCCTAAGCCTTGACCAATTCCTATTGCATCGGGGTCGAAGTTCAAATCGATTGATGTTATTTTTTTATTTGATTTATCAGCAATAACCATGCCTTCCGGAAATGAGCTTTGAAAGGCGGTATAGCCACAACGAGGAATATATGAGGTTACAAGTCCCGCTCCGATTTTCATAGCTGCTTTTGATGCGAGTATATTCGCACCGATTTTCCCATAGCTTCCGCCTATAAGTAATGCGTGTCCGAAGTTCCCTTTATGGCTGAATTTGTTCCGAGGTTTAAGCAGTTTTTTTACAGACGAATCTATTAAAAACAAATTAGTAGATATTTGTTTGATAACTTTTTTATCTAATCCTATATCAACACAAGCGAATTCTTTGACATATTTGAAGTTCTCCGGAAAGAAAAAGCTGATTTTTGGGAATTGGAAAGTATAGACTACATCTGATTTGACAATGCTGTCATCAATATTGTTTGATTTGTCTACAAATAAGCCTGACGGAACGTCTACACTATAAGTTATTGATTTTGATTGATTAATCAGTTTGATGGCTTGTTTGGCAACTCCTTCTGCCGGTCTGCTCAAACCTGTTCCGAAAATGGCATCAATGATTAAATCCTTTGATGTGAACGATTGCCTGAAGTTTTCGTCCAATATTTGAATATTTATGTTTAATTGCATCAGGCGATGCAGATTTATGTCAAAATCAGTTGATGTTTTGGTGGAAAAAGGAACAATGAAGCAATTTATATGATAGCCGTTTTGGTGGAATAATCTTGCCAGTACTAATCCGTCTCCTCCATTATTTCCCACACCGCAAAATATTTGTATTCGTTTGTTTTTAGAAATTTTCAATGTATTGAAAAGCCTTGAAGCAGCGCGTTCCATTAATTCATCAGACGTGATTTTCTGATTGATTATTGTCTGTCTGTCAATATCTCTGATTTGTTGGGCATTAAATAATTTCATCAACATGATTTTTTTAGAGTAAAGTTACTTAATTTTGCATAAAAAGCAAACCTATGATAAAATCTCCGAGAATTATTTTTATGGGGACGCCGGAATTTGCCGTAGCGACTCTAAAAAAGTTGATTACACAAGGGTATGATGTGGTTGGCGTGGTTACGGCTGCTGACAAGCCTGCAGGAAGGGGCAGAAAAATAAGAGAAAGTGCCGTAAAAAAGTTTGCTGTTGCTCACGACATTCCGGTTTTACAGCCTGAGAATTTAAAATCAGAAGACTTCAATGCAAAGTTAAAAGCGTTTAAACCGGATTTGCAAATTGTTGTGGCTTTCAGAATGTTACCTGAGATTGTTTGGCGCCTGCCTAAATTGGGAACTTTTAATTTACATGCTTCTCTACTTCCTGATTATAGAGGGGCAGCGCCTATCAACTGGGCAATTATTAATGGAGAAAAAGAGACGGGAGTTAGCACTTTTTTTATAGATGATAAAATTGATACGGGAGCCATTATTTTACAAGAAAAAATTAATATAGAAAAAAATGAAACTGCATCTGAATTACATGACAAGTTGATGGAACTAGGCTCTGATTTGGTATTGCGCACCATTGATTTGATTCAAAAAGGAAAAGTATATTCAAAACCGCAACCAAAGCTTAGTTTGTCTAAAAAAGCACCAAAGCTTAATAAAACCAATACCAGAATTGATTGGACAGGTGATATTTGCTCTATTTACAATCAAATCAGGGGGCTTTCCATGTATCCCGGAGCTTGGACTATACTACATAGCGGAGACAGCTTGTCGAAAGGAAAGAGAATGTTTATTTATTCTGCAGAATATCTTAAAACACCACATGAATATGATATGGGCATATTTGTTATTGAAGACAAAATGCTTAAAATCGCAGTAGAATCAGGCTTCATCTTACCTAAAACACTTAAAATTGAAGGCAAAAAGCTTATGAATATAAAAGATTTTTTAAATGGAATTAATAAAAGCACAAGCTTTTTTGTTAATTAAGTCTATTTTTTCATTAATAAATGTTCAACTTCTGTAAGAAATTGATAAAAATCATGCGAATTTGTATTTTTTCAATTATTTTTTTTCGGATGAAAAAATATTTTTATATTTGCCGTATATAACAATAATTAAAATTAATAACTAAAATTCGAGATTATGAACAAGTCACAATTAATTGACGCAATGGCTAAAGATGCCGGCGTAACCAAGTCAGCGGCTAAAAAAGCTTTAGAATCTTTCATGGATAGTGTTGAAAAAACACTTAAAAAAGGAGGAAAAGTTTCTTTGATTGGTTTTGGTACTTTTTCTGTTCAAAGCAGAAAAGCTAGAGAAGGAAGAAATCCTGCAACCGGAAAAACAATTAAGATTCCTGCTAAAAAAGTAGTTAAGTTTAAAGCTGGTTCTGGTTTATCAGATTCTGTGAACTAAAAAAACTTTTTTTACAAACATAAAAAGTCGTTTTTTAGTAAACGACTTTTTTTAATTTAATATGGTTAAGATTATGAAACCCAAAAAAGGAGATTTATTGATTTCGTCACCCGAATTATTATTGGATCATATTTTCAATCAGTCTGTTGTGTTGTTGACAGAACACCACCGTGAAGGAAGCTTGGGTTTTATGATTAACAAGCCCTTACCGGTGAGCCTTAATGATATTTTGCCTGATATGCCATCAGGAATTCAACTGTGGAATGGCGGTCCTGTTGAAACAAATAATCTATTTTACATACATGAAATTCCCAATCTGTTAAAAGGCTCTACTCCTATAGATCTAGGGGAGAATTTATATATGGGTGGTGATTTTGAAATTTTAAAATCATTGTTGGTTGACAAAAAAATAGAAAAGTCTCAGATTAAGTTTTTCATAGGCTACAGTGGCTGGAGCAAAGAGCAACTCGAAATGGAGATTTTTGAGAAAGCATGGTTTGTTCAAAAAAATAACCTAAATATTTTCAGCATAAATCCTAAAAATATTTGGAAACAAAAAATTGTTGAGGTTAATCCTGAAAATGCAATTTGGAAAAATGCTCCGCTAAATCCAAATCTAAATTGAATCCGGTGTCAAATCAGGCGTGTATTATATAATAACACACCTGACTTAACACTAATAAAATATTTTTTTATCTTCCCGGAGTCCATCTGATTTTTAGATTATCCATCTTTTGATTGATTTCTTTCAGTTCTACTTCTTTTATCCGTTTGATTTTTGATATAATTTCAGGTAGTTTTTTGTTTATTATTCTCAAGTTATCCTTTTCCGCTTCGGTTATGGCAGTCGTTGAGTTCATATGTGCATAGGCTAAAAAATAAATTCTATTATTCAGAGGAACCAGTTGAGGGGTACGTTCCTCAGAGCTGGCGGTAACATTTTGTCCTTCAAATTGCCATTTCAAATCAAGTATTTCTCTTTCAATTTTTTCAAGTTTGCCGAATAATTCAGAATCTGCTTTCGGAGATTTATTTAAGGCTTGTTTCATGCTGAGTGTCTGTTTATAAAGTTCATCAATACTTGAATTTGCTCCGGTGGACAATCTATAAGATTCGCTTACTTCTGCTAAGAATTGTTGAAGTTTTTCTTTTGATGAAGCCGGCAATGTGCTGTTTTCTAAAAGATTAACATTAAATTGAATTTTTTCGGCAATCTTTGTCATCTTGCCTCTGACATATTGTTCAACATCTAAAAAATATTTTCCGGGCAGGACTAATCTTCCTCTGCCGTCATTTTTTAGGGGGTTAAACTTTTTAATATTCCCAATCGGTGATGATGTGGCATAGCGCAAATCCCAGTTGATTCTATTGATTCCTTTTGAGAAACTTTTTGTTAATTTGCGAACAACCTGATTATTTTCATTTCTGACAGTAAAAATCAAATAAGGCTTTACTTCTTCATTTTCCTTTCTCATTTCGTCCAAACTCGGAATAGGAATTCTAGATTTACTTTTAATGAGTTCTTTTTCCTTTTTTCTTCTGATTTCTTTTAATGTTTTAGGGCTTTCTTTTACGTAGTATGTAAAAACCGCACCAAAATCTCTGTTTTTATCTTTTTTTTGTGTAGAACCAAATCCGTATCCTCCTCTATTTCTTTGCACATACAACAAGGCATCTTTGATGGGAAAAACGTGAAATTTTTTCTGTATAATCTTTACAGACAAATCTCTCAAAGGAGCATAATTGTCTAAGATATAAAAACCTCTTCCGAAAGTGGCTAAAATCAAATCGCTTTCACGTTTTTGGAATGCAATGTCACGAACAGAAGTAGTAGGCATGCCTGATTTTAGTTGTATCCATTGTTTTCCGTTGTCAGGTGAAAAATATATACCGAATTCTGTTCCCAAAAACAATAAGTTTTTGTTTTTATAATCTTGTAAAATGCTATGAACAGGGCGATTGTCTTTAGGTAGATTTCCTTCGATATGTCTCCAATTTTTTCCCAAATTATTTGACACCAAAACATATGGTTTTAAGTCATTGTGCTTTCTGTTATCCAATGTGATGTAAACGGTGTTTTCATCAAATCTTGAGGGTTCTATATCACTGATATAAGTATATTCAGGCACATTGCCGAATTTTTTGATTTGTTTCCATGTTTTTCCGTCGTCTTTAGTGATGTTGAGAACTCCATCATCGGTTCCCACAAATAGAATTCCCTGACGTACAGGAGATTCCGCAATGCTAACTGCCGTGCCGTAAAGCGAGGTTGAAACATCTTTTCCAACGGTTTCCACTCCCCAGTATCTTCCCATTACTTTCCATTTATTTCTGTCCGTTTTATGAGTGATATCACCACTGATTTTTTTCCAGCTCTGTCCTCTGTCCTCCGATTTAAAAACCACGTTGGCAGCCATATATAATGTTTTAGAATTATGACTACTCAGGATAAAAGGCGCATTCCAATTCCATTTAAACAACTTCTCTCCTTCTCTTTCTCTTGGTTTTATATTGATTCTTTCTCCGTTTTTTTTGTCATACCTGTAGATGTTTCCGTATTGGTATTCAGAGTAAACAATATTGTGGTTATCAGGGTCTATCGCTTGCCAGAAACCATCTCCTCCCAACGTAATATCCCATTCACAACGAGAGATTCCATCAGAATACAGACTGTTAGACAATGCTCCCAGACTGTTGTTGTCTTGTGTGCCGCCATAAACCCAATAGAACGGATAGGCATTGTCCACTCCAACTCTGTAGAACTGCGTGATAGAAAGATTCTCCTTATGGTTATAGGTTTTTCCATGATTGTAAGTTTCGTAGACGCCTCCGTCTCCCCCAATCAAAAGGTGATTTTTGTTGTTGGGGTCTATCCAAAATGCATGATCATCGACATGTCTTTTGTTTTGTCCTAATGACTTCCATGTTTTTCCTCCATCTGTTGAATATTTGGAGAAAGTCTCTGTTGAATAGATTGTATTCACATCAAAAGGGCTGGCAATAATTTCACAATAATATTGTCCGCTTGTGTTGTAGTCACTCATTTTTTTCCAAGATTCGCCTCTATCCGTAGAACGGAAAAATCCTCCTTTGTTCATGGCAGCTTCCACCATCAAATAAACCACGTCGGGATTGACGGGAGAAATGGAGATTCCCATTCCTGCTTTATCAACACTTGGAATGCCTTTTGTGAGTTTTCGCCAAGTTTCTCCACCATCTTCTGATTTGTATACGGCGCTTTCAGGACCTCCTCCGATTCGGGTTTGGGTTCTTCTTCTTCTTTGTTCTGCCGTGGCATACATGATATTGTGACGTTTTTGATCCATGACTACATTGTTGATACCGGTATTTTCACTTACTTTCAAAATTTGTTTCCAAGTTTTTCCGCCATCTTCCGTTTTATATAATCCTCTTTCTCCTCCGGACCCCCAAACAGAGCCTTCTGCGGCTACAAAAACCACATTACTGTCTTCCGGATGAATTAATATTTTTCCGATTTGCATCGATTTTTTTAAACCCATATTTTTCCATGATTTGCCATCATCGAGACTTTTGTAAACACCATCTCCGTAGCTTACGGAACGTTGATGGTTGTTTTCTCCTGTTCCTGCCCAAATAATATGAGGGTTGTTGGGATCTATGGCAAGAGCGCCAATGGAATAAGATGTATAATTGTCAAATACCGGTTTAAAAGTTGTGCCGTTATCAATTGTTTTCCAGATACCGCCTCCGGCGACACCCACATAATAACAACTTGAATTTTCCGGATTAACGGCAAAATCTGAAATTCTGCCGGAGATAAATCCGGGAGACAAATTTCTGAATTTTAATCCGCTATAAATGTCTTTAGGTAAATTGGTTTGAGCAAAAATGCTTAGTCCAAATAAGAATAGAAGTGAGAATATAATTTTTTTCATCGAAATTATTTTTCAATAAATTTAATGGAAAAAAATTGAACGAAAGATGTTTTTTGGGCTGTTAAATAGAAATTAACATTTATTTAACCAAAAGAGTTGTTCAAAAAAAGTCGAATTTCTCATTTTGTTTAAAAATGATATTCGACTTTTTTATGTAGTTGTTTTAAGCTGCAATAAGCTTTTAATGTATAGCGTTTAATCTGCTTTTTTGCCTAGATATTCGGCAACGCCTTCAAACGTAGGTTTTAAAGCTTCATCTCCTTCTTCCCAGTTTGCAGGACAAACTTCGCCATATTTTTGTAAATGGGTCAATGCATCAATTAAGCGTAAGGCTTCTTTTACGTTGCGTCCTAATCCTAAATTGTTAATCAGTGAATGTTGTATAATACCTTCTTCATCAATCAAGAAAAGTCCTCTATATGCAACAGAACTTCCTTCAAATGCCCAGTCACCTTCGTCATTAATAAAATATTCTCCGCCCAAAACACCATAATTCATGGAAATGGTTTTGTCTAAATCCGCAACAAGCGGATACTTCACGCCTTGGATACCTCCGTTATTTTTTGGTGTATTCAGCCATGCCCAATGTGAAAATTGAGAATCGATTGAACAACCTACTACAACGGTATTTCTTTTTTCAAATTCATCCATTTGTTCCTGAAATGCAATAATTTCCGTAGGACAAACAAAAGTAAAATCCAAAGGATAGAAAAAGAAAATCACTTTCTTTCCTTTGTATTGATCTAATGAAAAGTTTTCGACAATTTCGCCGCCATTTATCACGGCAGCAGCACTAAAATTCGGTGCTTTTTTACCTATTAAACTCATAGTTTTTATTATTTTGTATTAAAAATTAATATTGAAACAAATTTACATTGATAAACAAATCTATTTGTAAATTTATGATAGATTTTAGCTATACAACACAGAATTTAATCAAAAAAAATTATAACAGACTATTTTCATAGAATTCTTTAAAACTTTGCTGAATTTTGTTTCGT
>CAZAXU010000051.1:0-11959 GCA_964489245.1 uncultured Flavobacteriaceae bacterium | reverse complement strand
TAATATTTATAAAATTAACTGTATGTTTGGTGATATTATTTCAATATAAATAAAATCATCAGATTTCCTAATAAAATTAATTCTTGATATAATATTTAAATAATATACCTATTTCATTGCAAAATCAATATGAAAATTGCTTTATTTTCCCTATCTTTGTAAGGACTTAAAACTCTTTGCTATGACTTCCAATACACAAACCAAACTGAAAATCGAAAAAATTAAGCAATCAAAACTACCTCAGGTGGACTTGTCAAACCTTGTTTTCGGAAAGGTTTTTACCGATCATATGTTCTTGCTGGACTACGTTGACGGCACATGGCAAACTCCCCGGATTATGCCTTATCAGGCGCTGCCTTATGAACCATCTGCTAAAGTTTTTCATTATGGACAAGCTGTTTTTGAAGGCATGAAAGCCTATAAAGATAAAGATGGAAATGTTTTTTTATTCAGACCGGAAGAAAATTTTGAACGAATCAATCGTTCCGCTGCTCGTTTGGGCATGCCCGAAATTCCTAAGGAATATTTTATGGAAGGACTGACAACCTTGGTCAGTATGGACAGCGATTGGATTCCGACGGGAGATGGAGAGTCTCTATATTTAAGACCGGTTTATATCGCTACTGAAAATGCGGTAGCTGCATCACCTTCAACTTCCTATCGTTTGATGATTATGGCATCTCCCGCCCAAAAATACTACTCAGGTGAAGTAAAGGTTAAAATTGAAGATAAATATAGCCGTTCATGCGATGGCGGTGTAGGATTTGCCAAGGCAGCAGGAAATTATGCAGCACAGTTTTATCCCACTGAAAAAGCCAAAGCAGAAGGATTTCTTCAAATTATATGGACAGACTCAAAAGAACATAAATATGTAGAAGAAGCCGGAACAATGAATATGTTTTTTAGAATAGGAGATAAACTTTTGACTGCGCCGACAAGCGAAAGGATATTGCCGGGAATCACCAGAAAAAGTATTCTGCAACTGGCAGAAGATAATGGAATTGATTTTGAAGTTAGACCCGTCGAAGTAGCGGAAATTATTGATGCGGCAAAAAATGGGAACCTAAAAGAAATTTTTGGTGCGGGAACAGCGGCAACCATTTTGCCTATTATCGGAGTGAAATATAAAGATTATTATACAGATCTTCCGGAAGTTAAAAACAGTTATGCAGACCGGCTTAAAAAAATGTTAATGGATATTCAATATAACAAAGTAAATGATCCATACGGGTGGAGAGTTAAAGTGAAATAGTTTATTCGAAAATCATATTTAAAATCCTGCAACGCAGGATTTTTTTTGGAATAAGATTTGATATTAATCCAACAAATCATATTTTTACGAAAATTTATCTTATGAATTTAGATCAAGCCATATCGCAACTACCGCTTAAAGGATATCTAGATGTTCCTATTCCGAACGACATCAATCTTATAGATGAAATCAATCTTTTGAGAAAAGAAAAAAATGTAGTCATTCTTGCACACTATTATCAAGTAGCAGAGATTCAAGATATGGCTGATTTTGTTGGAGATAGTCTGGCACTTGCCCAAGAAGCAGCAAAAACAGAAGCTGATATTATTTTGTTTGCAGGCGTGCATTTTATGGCAGAAACCGCAAAAATTCTCAATCCGGAGAAAAAAGTATTATTACCGGATTTACTAGCCGGTTGCTCTTTGGCAGAATCGGCTCCAAAAGAAAAATTTAAAGCTTTCAAAGCCAAGCATCCCAAGCATGTTGTGGTGTCATACGTCAATACATCTGCAGATATTAAAGCATTAACCGATATCGTTTGCACTTCGTCTAATGCAGAAAAAATTATCAATTCAATTCCTGATGATAAAGAAATCATATTTGCTCCCGATAGAAATTTAGGGGCATATCTTATCAAAAAAACGGGCAGAAATATGTTGCTTTGGGACGGAGCCTGCGAGGTTCACGAAGAATTTTCACTGGAAAAAATATTAGACCTGAAAAAAGAATATCCCGATGCCAAGATAATTGCACACCCCGAGTCAAAAGACTATATTTTAAACATAGCGGATTATATAGGCTCTACATCAGGTTTACTGAATTTTGTAAAAAATAGTAAGTCTAAAGAATTTATCATTGCAACCGAATCGGGAATTTTGCATAAAATGGCACAAATTGCTCCCGATAAGATTTTGATTCCTGCACCCCCGGAAGATGACAATTCGTGTGCATGCACAGAATGCCCTTATATGAAAAGAAATACTTTGGAAAAAATATATTTGGCACTCAAATATGAAATGCCGGAGGTGAATGTCGAAGAAAAACTACGCAGAAAGGCTTTGGTATCCATTCAACGAATGTTGGATCTATCTTAATCAAAAACAAAAGCATGGAAAGTGATTTTTTAATAATCGGTTCAGGCATTGCAGGATTATCATTTGCTATCAAAATAGCCGATAAATTCCCCCGCAAAAAAGTTGTTATCATCACAAAAGGAGAAAAGGAAGAATCTAATACAAAATATGCACAAGGCGGCATTGCAACAGTATATGATTTGGTGAATGATTCTTTTGATGAGCATATTCACGACACACTAATTGCCGGAGACGGATTATGTGATAAGAATGTCGTAGAGATGGTGATTTCTCAGGCACATAATCGTCTGGACGAACTTCTGGATTGGGGAGTATCATTTGATAAAAAAATAAACGGCGATTTTGATCTGGGCATGGAAGGAGGACATTCAAAAAATAGAATTTTTCATCATAAAGATATCACCGGATATGAAATTGAAGATTCTCTCTTAAAAATTATTTCATCCAAAGATAATATTGAATTTCTAGACTATCACTACGCTATTGATTTTATTACGGAGCACCAAGTTTTTGGAGTTCCCATAAGTTTAGATTCCGAAAAAACTGTTTTTGGCGCTTATGTGTTAGATCAAAAAAACAAAAAAGTCAAAACTTTCAAAGCAAAATATGTTATGTTGGCAACCGGCGGTGCCGGACAAGTCTATGAAACCACAACAAATCCTTTTGTAGCAACCGGAGACGGAATAGGAATGGCATATCGAGCCAAGGCTCGAATAACGGATTTGGAATTTATTCAGTTTCACCCCACTGCTCTATTTAATCCCGGAGAAAGTCCTGCCTTCTTGATTTCTGAAGCTGTTAGGGGGTTTGGTGCCCATCTGAAAAATATCAATGGAGAACGGTTCATGAAAAAATATGACAAAAGATTGGAACTTGCTCCCAGAGATATTGTTGCCCGAGCAATTGATTCGGAAATGAAATTGAAAGGCACGCGTCATGTCTATTTAGATGTCAGACATTTGAATTATGATGATTTTATCAAACATTTTCCAAACATCACCAAAAAATGTAAAAGCCTGAATATCAATATCAAAAAAGATATGATTCCTGTGACTCCGGCAGCTCACTATATGATGGGCGGTGTTCAAGTGGATAGGCATGCCAGAACATCCATTAAAAATCTTTATGCAAGTGGCGAAGTGAGCAGAACCGGACTACATGGCGCCAATAGACTGGCTTCAAATTCACTTTTGGAAGCACTTATTTTTTCTCATAATGCCGTAGACGATATCGTGAAAAACTATGATGAAGCATATCGGCTTCCCGAATTGCCAAAATGGATTGATACCGGTACAGACAGGACTATGGAAAAAATATTGATTACACATGATCGAGACGAAGTCAAAACCGTTATGAGTAATTATGTTGGCATCGTACGTTCCAACGAACGTTTGGTAAGGGCTTTAAAACGATTATACGTGCTCTATGAAGATAATAAACGCCTTTATGACCATTCCGAGCTCACCACGGATTTGTTGGAACTGAGAAATCTGATTACGACCGCTTATCTTATCGTGGAATTTTCCAGAAAACGAAAAGAAAATCGAGGAGGGTTTTTTAGCATGGATTTATAATATCACTATCATATACAAAAGAAAATACCCTTTTGAAATTTAGATTTTAAAAGGGTATTTTGATTGGTAAAAAATAGTTTAGTTTGTAGGCAAAATTGTGATTGCCGGATAATTTCCGGGAACTACTTTAGGAAGATTTGAGCCGTACTTATGGTTAATTGCGTCAATAAATTTATTGGCTAAAATGGCATATCCTCTTGAATTTGGATGTACACCGTCCAAACCAAAAGCAATTTCGTCCAAGTTTGTTCCATTGAAATAGTCTGCCGTATAAATTGAATTATCCTCTATTCTCAGACCTGCTGACATTTTGTTCATTTCTGCAGCCATATCTACCACAGGAATATCTTTTGTAGTGGCTAATTGTGCAATTATTCCGTTAAATGCTGCCGTAGCAGTTCTCACCAAAGCAATCTCATTTTTAACCAAAACCCACTTATCTTTTAAAGGACTGGTAACTCCTAAAATAAGATTTGTATTATTGGGATCAGGTTTTCCTATGATTGCACTGGAAGTTAATACTAATAAATCATCTGCTGCGGCTTGTCTAATTGATGGAAGATTATATGCCGTTAAATCGGTTAAATATTCATCTTCAATTACAACCGCGTTTGCCCCTAATGCGAAATTAATAGTTCGTTTGGTTGCCTCATCTGCCGTAATTGCTCCGGCATTCACCATTGCTTGCAAACCTCCGTTATAGGCTGCATAAGCCGTATTTAAAGCATCTACAACCGCTTGATCAGTCATCGGAACGGGATTATAAGGAACGGTAGTAAAATAGGGTACTGACGCCACATCAGGGATGTTTGCCACTACACCTTTTGCCCCATTGGCAGTCAATCCGTTCAATAGTTGCTGATATATTGCACCGAATACCAAAGGACTTGTGATGTCGTTAGGTCCATAAGTTGACGGGTCTGTATTATTCACTTGGTCAACTCCCAGTCCTCCACTTGTAGCAAAGGACAGCACATCATTGTTTCCAATCCATAGCGTAAAGAAAGTGGGCTGTTGTGCCAAAACATCTTCTATAACTTTTTTATCGGGAGCAGAAGCCATTCTGACAAAATAAGGATTAGCTCTTCCCAGTGCTACGTTGGCTAGATTTCCATATCCCGAAGAAACCAAATGAAATATTTTTGCTCCGGGAACTCCCATGTTGTTATAAGGTCCGGGGTGAATATCCGTCATTTCTATCTTGGGTGTTTTATTGATACGTTCCGGTTTACCTTCTGATGCATCTATAATAAATTTTGTGGAAATAACCGGATTACCTGCTAACAACATACCTCCCACATCTTCCGTATCGTCTTCCATATAAGGTTGTGTAAAATCACCTCCTCCGGCAAGTTTCATCTGTTGTGCCAAAATATTCGGAATAGACATCGATTGACCACTTCTGTAAACTGTTCCGCTGGTGTATCCTGCAGTAAGAGAGTTTCCAACGGCAACAAATTTAGAAAAATTTGCACTACCATTGGTGTAAGTATCATCTCCAATCGGAGATTCAAATTCCGGTTCACAGGCTACAAAGCCCAGACCGAAAACTAAAGTTAAAAATAGATATAATATTTTTTTCATGGTATATAATTTTTTATTTATCAATTGAATAAGTTATTCCGAGTCCGGGAATAATAGCATTACTTACATAAGTTCCTCCAAATCTGGAAGAAGAACTACCCTCACCCGTAACATAAGTATAGTCTGTTCTTTCTTGACCGTCAACATACAATATTGAAAAATCAATTGCTATTTTTTTCATCTGATAGCCCAATCCGAAAGTGTAATTGTGAGAATTCAGGCTAGGTGTTTCCGGAGAAAAATGACCTTCTGTCAAGGGTGACTCATCATAATAATATCCTGCTCTAACGGCAATGGCGTCAGTAAATTCATATTCCATCCCCACTCTGTATGTATTTGAATTTTTATAGCTTTTATCACTGACACTGTTCGGTAGATCATTTTTAAAATCTATATTCAATTCTTTATAAATATTCCAATATGTATAGTTGTAGTCAGCTGCTATCAACAATTTTTTCAAAGGTTTAAAAGAAATTCCGATTCCCAATTCAGCGGGCATGGGAAGCGTCGCAGAAAAAGCGGTTTTTTTCAATTTGTTTGAAAGTGCCTCGGGGACATCGTTGAATTCTGCTTTTCCATATCTGGCATTCAAAACAACAGACGACCTATAATTCAATCCGATTGAGAAATTGTCGGTTGGTTGTGCCGCAAAACTTAATGAATATCCGGCAGCCGAAACCATACCTGTTTCCAGTCTTGCATCCGTTCTTTTTCCTTGTTCGTTTGTTAGATAGCGATTAACATTTTTATCATAATTCACTTCTCCCAAAGCCATTATGAATGCAGCGCCAACACTAAACATTTCATTGATTTTATATGACATGGATGGTTGGATATAGAATACTTTCATCGATATATCATTAACAATATGTGATCCTGCCCAATCTTTATCCCAAACCACTGAATTTCCAAATGGCGTATAAACGGCAAAGCCTACGGATACATTATCGGAAGCCTTATATGTTGCATATAGATAAAGAGGAGTACCCAACGGATTGTTGGTTTGAGCATGTTGATTATATCTCGGATTTTGAAATTTTACTTGTGATTTAATAGCGCTTACACCAAATGAGACATTGAATTTTTTATCCAAAAATGACATGCCTGCAGTATTAAAAAATACAGTTTCGGCATTTTTAAATATGGAAAGTCCCGCATGTCCCATTCCCAACATTCTTTGTCCTTGCAATGCAACTCTATGCCCTCCGGCATGTGCACTGCCAAAAGAAAGAAGCAATAATAAAATTAATAATTTTTTCATAGTTTTTGAGTTTATATTTTTCATAAAAATATGAATATTTTTACTGGCACGCAAAAAAAATCACAAACAACTTATAATCAATCAATTGAAGAATTAAGAAGAGACCGCCCTTTTGGCAGTCTCTTCTTAATTCTTAATTCTTAATTTAAAAAAATAACGAAAAATTATTCTTCTTCTTTATTTTTCTTGATGAGTTCTTCTTGTATGTTTTGTGGTACAAGTTCATAACCCACAAATTCTGAAGAAAAAGTTCCTCTTCCTTGTGTCAGAGAACGTAGAGAAGTGGAATATTTATACATTTCTGCAAGTGGCACACGTGCCTTAATACTTTGATATTTTCCTTGCATCTCCATTCCCATAATAATAGCTCTTCTGCCTTGTAAGTCAGTCATTACAGACCCCATCATTTCTTCCGGCATTTTTACGCTGACTTCTTGAATTGGCTCTAGAAGTTTCGGACTACCGTCTAAGAATGCCTGTTTGAAAGCATGTGCGCCTGCAATTTTAAAAGAGATATCATTTGAATCTACGGGGTGCATTTTTCCATCATATACAATCACTCTGATATCTCGAGCGGGAGATTTGGTCAAAGGACCGGCTTCCATGACTTCAAGAATCCCTTTTTTGATAGAAGGCAAATAGCGCGCATCAATTACTCCACCGACAATAGAATTAATGAAAATCAATTTTCCTCCCCAAGATAAAACTTCTTCTTCTTTTCCTCTAACCGGAACTCCTTCAGGATCAGGCATACCTTCTTGCCAAGGTTCAATTTTAAGATGAACTTCACCAAATTGCCCGGCTCCACCGGACTGTTTTTTATGTCTATAGCTTGATGATGCTGCACGTTGTATGGTTTCACGATATGAAATTCTGGGTTCTTCAAATTTTGCCTTGATTCCATATTCGTTTTGCAATATCCAACTAACAATAGCCAAGTGTAATTCTCCTTGACAAGAAAGAATTTGTTGTTTCATTTCTTTGTCATAGACAACGGAAACCGTGGGGTCTTGGCTATGAATTTTTTTAAGTGCTTCTTGGAGTTTTTCTTCGTCGTTTTTGTTTTCAGCATTTACCATTTTTCTAATTCTTGCTGCAGGGAATTGAATGGGTTTTATACTGATTTTATGTTCAGGACTAGATAATGTATCACTGGTTTCGGTTGATTTTAATTTGATGACAGCACCAATATCTCCGGCTACCAATTTGTCCACTGCATCTCGTTGCTTTCCATTGATAATGTATAATTGTCCCAAGTTTTCAAGTTCATCGGTTCTACTGTTTATTAATTTATCACTACTTTTAACTTCGCCTGATTTTACTTTGAAATAGGTAACTTTTCCTACATTAGGTTCATACTTGGTTTTAAAAACAAACAGAGCGGGATCTGCTTCTACTTTTGGTTCGATAATTTCTTCTTCTATGCTTTGTTCTGCAGGCATATCCAAGGCTGAAGGCGTTACATTATCAATGAATCCCATCAATCTTCCACTGCCCATATCATTTAGTGCAGAAACTGCAAATACAGGAAACAATTCTAAATTTAACATGCCTTTTTTGATGCCTATCTTCATTTCGTCTTCATTTAGTGTGCCTTTATCAAAAAACAGCTCCATCAATTCTTCATCATTTTCAGCTGCCTTTTCAATCAGTTCATTGTGCAACATTTCCGCCAATTCTTTATGTTCTTCCGGAATATCATGTTTTTCAGGTTTTCCTCCTTCCGGTCCGAACACATACATTTTCATCTTCAATATATCGATAATAGCTTGCTTTCCATCAGCAGTCTTGTATGGGAATTGTATTTTTATGGCATTTTTTCCAACCAATTCAACAATGCTGTTGAAAGCCTCGTCAAACTTAGCATCCGGATGATCAATTTGGTTAATTACAAAAACAGAAGGTCTGTTAAATCTACCGATATAATTCCAAATAATTTCTGTTCCTACTTCAACGCCTTGCTGGGCATTTACAACAACAAGTGCTGTTTCTGAAACACGCATTGCAGAAACAATTTCACCGATAAAATCATCTAATCCGGGAGTATCTATAATATTGATTTTATAATTTCTCCATTCGGTGTGCAAAGGAGTGGCAAAAATGGAAGTTTGTCTTTCTTTTTCGATATCAGCAAAGTCAGAAACTGTATTTTTTGCATCTATAGTTCCTCTTCTGTTAAGCAAACCTGCTTCAAATAACATAGTTTCGGCAAGAGTGGTCTTGCCGCTTCCGTGGGCTCCAACGAAAGCGATGTTTTTAATGTGCTTGTCATCATAAATTTTCATAGCTGTGATTTTTTGATTTAAAATTGACAATAAATATATAAAAAAAAATGTCAAGTTCAACTAACAAATAAAAAAAAGTCGAGATTTTTTTCTCGACTTTTTTTTACTACACGATTTTATTGTTGCTGCTTTAGAATATTTTTAAATCGTCTAAAACTTTCATAACATTTTTTACATGTTCCGAAGATGTATTCATCAATTCCATTTCCTCTTTGTTCAATTTCATTTCGATAATTTCTTCAATGCCGTTGTATCCTAATTTGACGGGAACACCCAGAGCCACATTGTGTTGTCCGTATTCACCATCCAACATAACGCATACAGGCATCACTCTGTGAGAGTTCAAAACAATTGCTTCTACCATTTGTGCTGCTGCTGCACCCGGAGCATACCAAGCTGATGTCCCTAATAATTTTACTATTTCTCCACCTCCTTTTTTTGTTCTTTCAACCAGTTCGTTGATTTTTTTTGCATCCATTAAATCTGTTAGAGGCAAACCCGATACACTTGTGAATCTGGGCAGTGGCACCATCGTATCTCCATGTCCGCCTAATAACATAGCATTCACGTCTTTTGGAGAAACATCCAATTCTTCTGCGATAAATGCTTCAAATCTTCCGGTGTCCAATACGCCTGCCATGCCAAAAACCTGCGTCCTGGGCAATCCTGTTGCTAAAAATGAAGTATAAGTCATCACATCGAGTGGATTGGCTACAATAATGAACTTGGCATTTGGAGAATACTCATATGCTTTTTGAGAAACTTCCTTCATGATTTTGGCGTTAATGCCAATCAAATCATCTCGACTCATTCCTGGTTTTCGAGGAATCCCGGATGTGATTACAACAACATCCGAATCGGCTGTTTTTGAATAATCATCTGTGTAGCCGCATACTTTTGTGTCAAAGTAATTGATATGAGAAGATTCCCAAATATCCAAAGCCTTTCCTTCAGCGAAATTTGGCTTGATATCAATCAGAACGACTGAATTTACAATATTTTTTTTAGCGATAACATCCGCAACAGTTGCACCGACATTACCGGCTCCTATTATGGTTACTTTTTTATTCATGATAATTAATTTTAGTTTGATTCTTCTAGAAGCCAAATTTAAACAAAAGATGCTGTTTAAATCATGATTTTTGGCATTTTTGATTACATATTGATATAGTGTGACCTATGTAACTTTTGTTTTAATTGAAAATTTGTAACTTTACATAAATTTTTAATTCAAAAACATAATTTATGAAAAAAACTATTTTCGTGTTATTACTGGTATTGACATATTCAATACAAGCACAAATCAGTGAATCTTTTGAAGGAGCAACTTTTCCTCCTACCGGTTGGTTGGCCTATCCGGGAACGAGCGGGGCTTCAGATGCCGAATGGGAAATATCTAACCTTCAATCGCATACAGGATCAAAATCTGCCTATTCTGGTTTTGATGATGCAGGTGCATCCGAAGGTTGGTTAGTTACTCCACAGGTCACCTTGACAGCTGCTAATCATGTTTTGTCTTTCTATCAACGTCAGTTTGATGAAAATAGTGATTACGGCAGTGTTTATACCGTTCGTATTTCTACAGCATCTCAAAATACACATGCTGATTTCACTATTGTAGATACACAAACCGAAGCTGATTTCAATGAAACATGGTCGCTTCATACGGTAGATTTAAATGCTTATGTCGGGCAAGCAATTTACATTGCTTTTGTACATGCTCAAGACGATGGAGACAATTGGTATATCGATAGCGTCTTTATTGAACCACAAACAGCTCCTACGGGAATTACTACAAACCCTACGCCTACAGACGGAGCGACAGATGTGAGTATTATAAATTCACAAACTTCAGTGATTGATTTTAGTTGGCAAGCACCAACAACAGGGATAATGCCTGATTTCTATGATTTCTATTTGGGTGTTGACCAAAACAATTTGCGCAAATTGGGCACTCGGCAGACAACAGATGCCCACCCGCATACATTTCACTTCAACACAACATATTATTGGAAAGCCGTTGGAGGAAATACTGCCGGAAGTGCTCAAGGTTCTTCCGTTTGGAGTTTTAGTACTGTAGCACAACCTACGGTTAGTGCTCCGTATACCGTAGATTTTGAAAATGCCGGACATATTCCGGATGGGATGGATCAGTTAATTACAAATTCTGAATTTTGGCGATTTACGGATAGCCCCGGTGGACATATCGGAAATGCAGGCAGTTTTGAAGGAACCACTTCTGCAAGTGGAGGATATTTTGCCTATGTCGATGATTCTAATCCCAATAGCTTGGGAACCACAATATTAACCCCGTTTGTCAATTTAAGTTCTTTGACAACACCCGGACTTTCTTTTTATATGATTAGTAACAATGAAGGAAGTACTAATGTTGATTTCTCCGTTCATGTGTGGGATGGTGCAGCTTGGCAACAAGTTTTTTCCAGTAACACAAATACCACCGGATGGGAAAAGAAAGAAATAAATCTTTCGGGAATTACTTTCCAAAATGATATCACTCAAATCAAATTTGTGGTCGATGAAACTCAAACCGGATTTAAAGATGATTTGGCCATTGATGATATTGTGATTAATGAATTCTCGACTTCAAGCACAGCAGAATTCTCAACAAAGCAGTTTAAGGTATATCCTAATCCTGTAAGAGACATACTTTACGTTAGCGGTATGCACGGAGCAATACCGGCGAAAGTTGAGTTATATGATATAACAGGAAAGTTAATCAATACCTATTATAACAAAACCCAAATCTCATTCAGAAAACTGAACAATGGTATTTACATGCTTAAAATCTATGACAAGAAAAATAGTAGTATTATCAAAAAAATATTGAAATAATTTTCGGATTATACCTAACAGAAAAAATCTGAGGCAATTTTGTCTCAGATTTTTTT
>CAZAXU010000050.1:0-13511 GCA_964489245.1 uncultured Flavobacteriaceae bacterium | reverse complement strand
TTCAAAGTGATCTACGGAGAATTGCCATTTAGAAGCACTTCCTTCGTTTATGGGAAGTATGTGTTCAACACTAAAATTTCCTGTGACTCCTCTTTCATCTATAAATACGTTTCCGGCAAGAAAACTTACTCTTTCAGATGAGCTTCTTTTCTGAAATTCCTTGGGTAATATTATATCTAAGGCTCGAATATAAACTCCTTGCCAAAGCTCGTGGTGTCCGGGAACAAGATATTGATTATATTCGGATGGGAAGTTCATACTTCCGTCATTGCGCAGATCACTGAAATCAAAAATGGCATCGGTCAACTTGAAGATTAGTCCGCCTTTTCCCGTTCCATCGGTTGACCCGTTTTTTGTCAATTGAAAAGCAGGAAGGTTTACCGTTGCCAAGATATCATCCCAACCGGTCGTTATAGTATGAAAATTTCCTGTGACTTTTACGTTTGAATCCGTGATAACATTGTAATTTGTATCAACCGGTTCCAATACATTTCTGGAAAAAACAACGTCCGCATCAATACTGAGTTCTTTAAAACCGTTACAGTCTATTTTTACATAAGTTTTGTCTTGCATATTCCCATTATTCATATCAAAACCACCTTTAAGCACGACTATTTCTTTACCGCCGTTTAGTGAAATGACAAAATCTCCCAATAAAACCAAACTGGCCTCTCCGTATAGACCGCCTTGCTTTGATAATTTGATATGATTGGCGCCAAAAAATAGCTCTTTTTGGGTGTTTTGTGCGTTTTGTTGCGGAATTAAAATTTTAACAAAGGCACTTAATTCCGTATATTGAGGATAGAATTTTGCAGTACTAATTCCTACGATATAAGTAACATTATTAATTACTCGTTTGATACCGACAGGAAATGAAATGGTGTCGTGAGAAACAAAATTTACGATATAATTCTGTAAGCTGTCAATTGTGCGAAAAACGCCCTTTGCTTTGTTTAGTGCTTGAGTGGGAAGGCTGTCAAAAGAATAATGCTCCTCAAGAAATTTCTGATTAAACTCGTTTCGTTGAAGTTTACGGTGAAAAATATTTTGATTATTTTCTATTTCCAAAGCACGTAATATCCGTGTTTTGTCGGGTTTGGTTTTGTTTGAAACCAATGTGTCGCCGGTAAAGATAGGGGCACCAAAAGTATTTGAAACTGAGAGAATGTAAAAAACAAAGAGTAGTATTTTTTTCATTGTCGGTTATTTTCCGGTAAAAATATGATTTTTTCATTAATATTAACAAGAAAAACATCAAAAATTTATCATATAAGACAAATTCCGTTCTAAATAATTTATGTTTATAGATTGTTTTTGCTTATATCTTAAGAGAAAAAGATTTTTCGCTGCGCTCTGAATGACAGATCTCGATGTTTCATTTCAAATTTCTTTTTACCGAACAAAAAAAGAGACTGCCTTAGACAGTCTCTTTTCGTACCCGCGAAGGGATTCAAACCCCCAACCCTCGGAGCCGAAATCCGATGCGCTATTCAGTTGCGCCACGCGGGCATTTTGCAGGTTACAAAAGTATGAATTTAATTTGTTTTTTATTCAAACAATTTTATTTAAAAATATGAGGCATTAAGAACTTCTATTTCCCAACTCAATTACCTCTAAATCTTTGATGTCACCACGCTCAAGTTTAAAACGAAGCATGGTTCTTTTATGATGAAAGCCATTTTTTCCGGCTGCTCCGGGATTCATATGCAAGAGTTTATTTTTCTTGTCATACATAACTTTGAGAATATGAGAATGCCCGCTGATAAAGAGTTTAGGCGGATTTTTTTTGATAATTTCTCTGACAGTAGATTCATATCTCCCCGGATAGCCTCCGATATGTGTCATTAAAACGCTGACATTCTCCACGGTGAATCCTGTGGTTTCTTTGAATTCTTTTCGCAACTCACCTCCATCAATATTGCCGTAAACGGCGCGCAAAGGTTTGATTTTTTTGATTTGATCCGTTACATCAACCGTTCCGATATCACCGGCATGCCAGACTTCGTCTGCTTGGCGGATATATTTTAGCATGGTATCATCCAAATATCCGTGCGTGTCTGAAAGCAATAAGATTTTTTTCATTAGCTTTGTTACATTATTCTCCAAAAATACGAACAATTGCGATATTTTATCAAACTTTCATATTTCGGAAAAAATTTTCATGGTTGGCAAAATCAGCCGAATGCTGTCAGCGTGCAAGAAATTATTGAAAATTCTTTGAGTTTATTGTTAAAAGATTCAACTAAAATCGTAGGGGCGGGGCGCACGGATGCAGGCGTTCATGCCAAGGAAATGTTTGCACATTTTGATACAAAAATCATTTTTGAAAAAGAAACATTAATGCATAAGCTAAATTCGTTTCTACCCAAAGATATTGCAATACATGATATTTTTTCCGTGCATGATGATGCGCATGCCAGATTTGATGCACTAAGCAGAACTTATGAATATTGGATGCATAACAAAAAGAATCCTTTTTTGACTGATTTGTCTTGGCATTTTCATAAAGATTTGGATACTGATTTGATGAACATTGCGGCAAAGATTTTATTGAATTATGAGAACTTTAAAAGTTTTTCCAGAACACATACCGATGTGAAAACATATGTTTGCCGGATTGACAAAGCTTCTTTTGAAATGAAGAGAGACTTGCTGATTTTTACAATCACAGCCGACCGTTTTTTGAGGAATATGGTCAGAGCCATCGTAGGCACGCTGATTGAAGTGGGATTGCATAAAATCGGTTTGGAAGAATTGCAACAAATCATTGAAGCAAAAGACAGACAAAAAGCCGGTTTTTCTGTTCCGGCTCGTGGTTTATATTTGACGAAAATAAAATATCCGGAAAACATTAGAAAAAAATAAGCGCTATGGAAATGATGAAACAATTTTTATCCGGATTGGTGACGGGAATCGTACTTTTGGTGTTGATTGTCGTAATCTTCAGAAAGAAAAAGAATGAAGATGAGAAATAGGGGATATTAAAATTCAGCAGAGCAACTTCGGTTTATAAACAAAATTACCTTTTCAAAATAGTTTTTTCCGCCAATTTGCCAAATATCGGTATGATTGGCTCCTGATACTTCGATAAAAGTTTTATGTTTGCTCTTTAAATTCCTAAAATTTTCTCGGGCATATTTGATATTGATTTTTTTATCCTGATTGCCGTGAACCAACAGTATGGGTTGTGTTATTTTTTTGCAGTAATCTTTCGGGTTGATTTGTTCCAGTTTAAAACCGGCTAAATCTGCAGCACGTTCATTGAGATGTTCATTGAGTAAATCAAATTCAAAATTGAGATAATAATTGGAGTAGTCTTTTGTGATTTGACCAAAATCCGAATAAGAACTTTCAATAATGCCAAATTTAATACGTTGATCAATTGCCATGCTTTGAATGCCGATTGCACCACCAAGTGAATGTGCCCAAATGCCGATGTTTTTGTCCATACCTTCTTTTTCAATAAGATAGTCAATCAGTTTTGAAATATCATATTTTTCTTTATACCCGAAAGTGCAATATTCCCCCTGACTTTCTCCATGTGCTCGCAAGTCCACAGCAACGGTATTATAGCCAATTCTCGTCATTTTTTTACTTAGTTCCGTGTATTGTTCTTTTGAAGAACGAATGCCGTGAATAAAGATGACAGTTCCTTTTTCCGAATTTGTTTTGCTATGATTCAGCAGTGCTTTCATTGCCAAACCATCTCGACTGAAAAATGTGATCTTCTTGCCAATTTCAGTGGAATTTATTGTATGCAAATCGGTTTGTATAAAATTTGTTCGTGCAAGTTCGATAAACGGATTTTTGATTTCAACGATAAATCGGGGTACATAAAAATGTAAAAAAAGCATCGCTACAATAGCAATGATATTTATGCTTATTAATATTTTTCGGGGAATTGTTTTCATGTAGTGTTTAGAATCCGGGATAGAAATTGATGCCAAAATATCCTTTTGATTTTGCCAAACTCAAAGGAAAAGCATAATAAGGTTGAATGATGATTTGTCCGAAGAAATTAATCCGCATAGATAATCCCGTACTGTAAATCGGATATCGTACATTTCTGTTGCCGGCATCTTTTTTGAAAGCCAATTTATGTTTTGAGTCCCAGACCAAACCGGCATCAAAAAACAAATTGAGATCCGTGAAGAAAACACCGGATTTAATCAAAGATAATCTTTCAGGTCCGGAAAAAGGCAACCTGATTTCAAAGTTTGCCAACAACATCTTACTTCCCATCAAATCGGTATAGTTGACACTGCTTGGATCCAACATCTGACTTTCATACATGGCAGAATAAGAATAGCCTCTCACATAATAGTCATATCCCAAGTATAGCGGAGGCAATACACCGTCTCTGCTGTTGTAATAATTTTTTTCTGCATCTTTTCCAAACCTATTATAATGCATGCCTTTGAAAGCCAGAACAATGGGTTTAAGATAGAAATATTTCCGATAATCGACTAAAAATGTATTGAGATTGTTTCTTCCGAAATATTTCTTAAAACCGATTCTATATCGTTGTCCTTTCAAGGGAGCGGTGACACCAAAAACAGAATTATCTCCCACAAAAGCCGTGTTCATCTCATGAAAGTTAAAAGCTTTTGGAGATTTTTCATTTTTCTTTAGTGAACCATAATAATGAGAATAATATCCCGTATAAGGATCGTAGTGGTCAAAATAGTGATTATAACTGGTTATTTTATAAGAATAGTGCGCCAAAGATCCACCCAGTTCCAGTCTCATATTTTTAGAAAGCGGATAGCTGGTGAATAAACCAAACTTTTCTTCGAACATTCTGACGGTGTATATTTTATAATTGTCAACAGGTGTATTTTGTCCTCCTATTTGAACGGTGTCTTTGCGCACCCTTTGATAATAATAAGAGTAAGGAATATGAGAGATTGAACCTCCCCAGCCAATTCTTCTGCTCTGGTTAAAGTAGGCGGCCATGGCAGCAAAATCATAGATTTCTCCGTTAAGCGATGCAGCCGTATAGAGCTGGTGTTTTCCCAAAATATCACTAAAAATCATACTTACACCACCCATCATTCCCGAGCCGTAAGTCGATGTGCTCATACCCATGTTCACATTGCTGATATAGTCCAACTTGAATTTAGGTTTATAGGACTTTTTTTCAACGGGAACTTGAAGATTTTCATATTTGTTTCTCAGCAATCTTTCTACAAAACTTGTGTTGAGTCCAACTTTTGGTGGCAGCAAAGACGGGGCAATATCAATGGATTGATCGGTTACGGGAAGTTGATAAAATTTGCTGATTTTATTTTTCACCAACATATACTGATGGTTGAAAAAATAGTTATAAATAATTTCGTCATGAGCATAGTTGATGCTGTATGCAGGAGAAAATTTGGTAATACCGGAAATTCCCGTAAAGAACTTGGTCATCTGATAAATGCTGTCTTTGGGAATTTCATATCTATACAGATCTCTAAAACCCTTATTGTCTGAAAGGAAATAGATTGTTTTTCCCGTTTTATCAAATTTAGGATTCATATTGTTGGCGCCGGGAAAAATTTTCGGATAGGTTTTGATTCCGGTTTCCACATCCAGGATTCCGATATGATATTTGATAGGATATAGATTTCTTTTGAGATAATAATAGTCCGTAGAAAAGATAATTTTTTTCCCGTCAAGGGACCATGATGCTTGCATTTCTGCGTAGGCATCGTGAGTGAGTTGTTTGAGAGATTTATTTTCCAGATTGAACAAATACAGATTGGAGACACCTTCAACTTGTCCGAGCAGTAAGATTTTTTTCCCATCCGGAGACCATACCGGGTTTGAAAAAGCGGGGAGTTCCGGAATATTGATGATTTTAGAGACTTTTGTCTTGTTTACATCAACAACAGCCAATTGATTTTTACCTTTTTTGAATACGACAAAAGTAAATTTCTTACTATCCGGAGACCAGGCTCCCGACGACTCAAAAGCATCTATGGCATCAATGTGATTGTTCATGGATTTTGAAGCTATTCGGGTGATTTTGTTGGTAGCCAAATCCGCTAGATATAAATCCATTGAAATCACATTTTTTTCTGAAAGGAATATCATTTTTTTTCCGTCGGGACTAATGGATGGTGCCACATTCATATTCCCTGCATTTTCTTTATCAAAAAGAATTTTTCCAAGTGCAAGAGAATCTCTTCCGGTGATGAATTGCTTGTAATAAGTTTCATTTGCCGTTTTCCATTGCTTTGAAAGCGAGTCTGCTTTGATACGCAATAGAGAATCAGTCGCTTTTTTAAAACCTAATTTGAGTGTGGCATAGAATAGTTTTTCAATCTTATCATCGCCATAGGTGCCACCGATATATGCCCAAAAATCTTGTCCGTAGCGATATGGAAAATATTTGCTTTTATAGAGATCTTTTATCTTTGGAAAGTCTTTGTTGATTACGGCATCTCTCATCCACATGGCGGTGTGTTCGTCATATCTGCCTAACGATAGATATTCAGCCATTCCTTCAACCATCCAAAGAGAGACATTGGCAAGATTGTTAAAAGACAATGAATCGTCTGATTTTATGATGTTATATTGAAAAGCATGTACCATTTCATGTCCCAACACGTGTTTTGTTTGTCCGTATGACGGGCGAATCGGCATCATGATACGGGTTTTTAGAGCTTCTGTGACACCGCCGGTTCCCACGCCGACATTACCGCCAATTGCTGTTGTTTGCTGAAAATCGGCATGATCATTATATAAAATGATAGGAATTTTATAGTCAAAAGAATCTTTGATGGTGATTTGGTGTCGTCTGAACCATTTTTCTCCGGAATATAGAAATTGACGAACAAGTGAATCATTTTTGAGATAGGAATATAATTCCAGGTTTTTGGTCTGATATACGTTAAACTTGAAATTATCATATCTCGGTTTGTTTTCCCCAAAGTATTGTGCATTTCCTTGTAATGAAAGAAAAAATAATGTGAGAAAAAAAATGATGTTTCTATACTTGTTCATAAGCTTGATTTAGTTAATCGAAATCTTGAAAAACGCCAACATTGGCTTTTTGAATATTAATCACTTTGATTTTTGCGGGAGAGGTTTCGGCATCTTCTCCGACAAAAGCAACAATTTCACAATTGTTTATATCGGCAATTTCTGATGGGATTGCTCCTGAGAAATTATAGACAAACTCATGACTTATGTCTGTTTGATCATGAGGGATGGGTGTTCCGTTTACACCGGTTAGCGCAACTCTCAAAGTATGATTATGCACAAAATTCGGAATAGGATTTTGCCCGCCGTAGAAAGAAGTGGCATTGGCTTGGTCGGCAATCAATCCGTTTTCCGTGATACAGACCACCAAGAATAAATCCAAATCTTTCAGGTCTAAATCGAATCTGGTTTTCACCTCAATATTGATATTGTTTCCATTGACAGATGAGTTGACAGATAAGCCCAATGCTTGAGATTTCGCCAGTTCAGCTGATAGTTGAGCCGTGCCGCTGTTGTCATTCCAATTAAAGTTTCTGTTGCAAAGTGCCGTAGGAAAAGAGTTTATGCCGTAATTTGTTCTGAATACACCAAAATCCGAAAAATGAAAAGGGTCTGTTTCAAATCCTCTGTTATGAACCGCCATCGGAATGATTTTGTTGTTTTGTTGCACGGCTTCTTCTAAATGAAAAGCAACTCTGGGGCAGTTCACACACCAAGTGCCGGTGAAATCTTCTACCAGAATTTTGGTGCTGTGTCTGGGATTTGTCACCGCAACAGACAGTTCATTGCTTTCTAATAATTCCCCGTCAATGGTTATTTTGGCTTTTACGTTGTGTATGCCGGTTGCAGAAAAGGAAATTTGGTTGTTGGTTTGAGCCGTTTCATCTACATAGAAAGTGACATTATCGGTGATGTCATTGCCGCTTCGATCCTTTGCGGTGAAAGGAATTTCATAGTTTGAGATCACATGTGTGCCATATTTGCTTTCAACTGTAATGCCGCTGTTGTTTGTTTCAATGCCTTTTTCTTTAATATCACAAGAAACCAAGAAAAAGAGACTAACCGAAAACAGTAAAATTTTTTTTGTATAATGTTTCATCTGAAATGTGTTTTTTTAGAGTGGATAAAGATATAAAAAAAAACAGATGTTCGAAAAAGTGTTACATCAAAAATGATACCTAAGATATAAAATAAAAAAATTGACTATCAGATGTTTTTAAATTTTATATGTTTATTTGTTCTATTTAATTGCAAATCAATTTATTATGCTTTGTTATCGTGTTTTGTCATGATTTTATAAAAAATCACGCCAAAACAAAATGTCTTTTTTTGTTATCTTTCTCCGAATCGTTTCGCTCAACTTAACTTTATGAACTTTCTCCTTTGAACTCACAGCCATCGGCGGAACTAGCAAAACTCGGTATGATAATAATATGCTTGACTTAATGTTCGAGAAAAAATATTTAAGTTTTTTTGTTGTAATTTTGCGACATTAAAATATAGATTTATGAGTATTGTCAAATTTTTGTCCAGCAAGACTTTTTTGAAAAATATTTTAGCGGCAATTGTGCTGATGGTGATTTTTGTTTTTTTGTTCAAGATATTTCTGGGATATTATACCAATCACAATGAGTATCATCTCGTTCCGGAATTAAGAAAAAAGACTTTTGAGCAAGCGCAACAAATTATCAAGGAAAGAGAAATGAATATTGAAATTATCGATACATTGGCATATAATCCCGATTATCCGAAATTTTCAATTGTTGAACAAAATCCCAGAGTTGGAGACAAGGTGAAAATCGGTAGAAAAATCTACGTAAAAATCAATCGTGGAAGTTACTCAAATATTGCTCTTCCTAATATTTTCGGCAAAACCAAACGTCAGGCAAGTTCTTTGCTGAGAGCCTCCGGTTTTGGCATTGGAAAAATTATTCGTCGTCCTTATTTTGCAGAGATTGTTCTGGGAGCAAAATTTCGAAATCAAAAATTAAAATCAGGCATGAAGTTGCCGAAAACATCCAAAATAGATTTGATAATTGGAGACGGGAACGCTCGGGCAGAAGACGGGAGCAATGCCGGTCATAATGAAAAAGAGGTTAATCAGGATATAAAAAAAACACTAAATAATGTCATCGGAAAATAGTTCGATTGAAGAAAATGAAAAACTTTTCGAGCATTTTAGCTTCGTAGTAGATAAGGGGCAAAGTCCGCTGAGAATAGACAGATTTCTCACGGATCGGATTGAAAATTTGGCACGAAACAGAATTCAAAATGTAGCAAAGGCAGGAGGGGTTTTGGTAAATGAAAAACCGGTTAAGTCCAACTACAAAATTAAGCCTGATGATAAAATTAAAATAGTTTTGCCCTATGCTCCCTACGAAAACCTTTTGGTTCCCGAGAATATTCCGATTGATGTGGTCTATGAAGACAACGATGTGATTGTATTGAACAAACCGGCAGGAATGGTTGTACATCCCGGACATGGAAACTATAGCGGCACACTGCTCAATGCGCTGATTTATCATTTTGAGAATCTGCCGAAAAATTCAGATAATCGTCCGGGTTTGGTGCACCGAATCGATAAAGACACCACCGGACTTTTGGTTGTTGCAAAAAATGAGATAGCCATCACAAAATTGGCACAACAGTTTGCCGATAAAACTTCCAAAAGAAAATATGTTGCTTTGGTTTGGGGAGATTTGGAAAACGATGCGGGAACCATTCGGGGAAACTTGGCAAGAAATCCGAAGAACAGATTGGAGATGATTGTTTTTCCGGATGGAGATTTTGGAAAACACGCGGTGACGCACTATAAGGTTATAGAACGATTCGGTTATGTGACATTGGTGGAATTGGAGTTGGAAACGGGCAGAACACATCAAATCAGAGCACATATGAAATATATAGGGCATCCTCTTTTTAACGATGTGAGATATGGTGGAAACAGAATTTTGAAAGGGACCACTTTTACAAAGTATAAGCAATTTGTAGATAATGTTTTTAAAATACTTCCAAGACAAGCTTTGCATGCCAAAACCTTGGGGTTTATTCATCCGTCAACCGATAAGTTTATTGAATTTGATTCCGGCATGCCTGAAGATATGCAAAAGGCCATTGAAAAATGGCGAAATTATGCCAAGCACAAAATTGATTAGCTGTTCTATGAGTAAACAAGCGATAGGTCTATTTGATTCAGGTGTGGGAGGTCTTAGTATTTGGAAAGCCGTTCAACAATTATTGCCCAATGAAAATACCATATATCTGGCAGACAATAAAAATATGCCTTATGGAGACAGAACAAAGGATGAAATTATTGCACTGAGCGAAAAAAACACTGAATTTCTTTTGGAAAATAATGTGAAACTTATCATTGTTGCTTGCAATACGGCATCCACAAATGCCATTCCGCACTTACGTCGGAAATATAAAATCCCGTTCATAAGAATTCAACCTGCCATAAAACCTGCCGGTTTGCAAACCAAAACCGGAAAAATAGGTCTGTTGGCAACAAAAGGAACCTTGAAAAGCAATATGCTGGAGGAGCTTAAACAAATTATTCCGGTCAAAGATGTTGAAATTATCGGACAAGTGGGCAAAGGTTTGGTTGAGATCATAGAGCAAGATAAATCCTCGTCTGACGAGAGTTTTGATTTGCTCACGCAGTATTTACGACCGATGATGGAAGAAAATATAGACCAATTGGTTTTGGGTTGTACGCATTATCCTTTTTTGATTCCACAAATAAGAAAGATTGTTGGAAACGGAGTCAATATCGTAGAGCCCAGTTTTGCCATTGCCCGCCAAACCAAGCGAGTTTTACAAGAATCAGATTTGTTAAATCAACAGTCAAAATTTGGAGTGCATTTGTTCTATGCCAACAAAGATATCCGTATTTTATCCGGCATTTTGAAAGATTATGCCAATGTGCACGTAGAACTGAAAAATTTTTAGACAAGCAATTTTTGCCCGGATTAATGGTCTCGGAAAATCAAAAAATCTGATTTTTTTCTTTATAATATTTTTCAGAAAGATTTTTCAGCATATCTTTTACCATGTCATCAAGTTCAAATTTGTGATGCCAATTCCAATCTTTTCTTGCCATGGAATCGTCGATTGATTCAGGCCAAGATGCAGCAATTTCCTGTCTGAAATCCGGTTGATATGACATTTCAAAGTTCGGAATATATTTTTTGATAGCTTTTGCTATTTCTTTCGGATTGAAGCTGATGCCGGCAATATTATAAGAATTATGTACATTCAGATTACTTTTTTCCGCTTTCATAACATCAATGGTTGCATCGATTGCATCGGGCATATACATCATCGGGAGACAAGTATTTTCCTTGAGAAAACAAGTGTATCGTTGATTTTTTAAGGCTTCATGAAAGATTTCAACGGCATAGTCGGTTGTGCCGCCCCCCGGCAAAGTTTTCCAACTGATAATTCCGGGATATCTAATGCTTCTGACATCCACATCAAAATGTTCTGTATAATATTCAATCCAACGTTCTCCGGACAATTTGCTGATGCCATAGACCGTGTTGGGGTCCATGGCGGTATATTGCGGAGTGTTTTTTCTTGGGGTGTGCGGTCCGAAAACAGCGATTGAACTCGGCCAAAACAATTTTTCTATTTTTTTGTCTTTTGCAATTTCCAGCATGTTAAAAAGTGTGCTCATATTCAAATCCCAAGCTTTGTTTGGGATTTTTTCAGCCTTTGCAGATAAAATTGCCGCCATCAGATAAACCTCCTTGATTTGATGTTTGTCAATTGCCCTTTCGATGGCGAGTTTGTCAGTAGCATCCAAAAGCATGAAAGGTTCATTATCTGCTTTGGGTTCATTGATATCGCTGGCAATCACTTGTTGTGTTCCATGCTCCGACCGAAGTCTTTCAACGAGTTCCGTGCCAATTTGTCCATTGGCTCCGATGACTAGAATTTTTTTCATATCTTGCTGTTTCTAACGTTGACAAATATAAATTATTTTGAAGTTTCAAAAATAGTATTCGTCATAAAAGATTAAATATTTTTTTTCATATTTTTGGTCTATGAAGTTTTTATCGGTTGGTTTATTGTTGCTGGTCTTTTTTTCTTTTTCTGCTTGCCAAAAAGACGGGAGTCATATGTCAAAAAATGTTAAGAAAGACAAGATGAAGTATGATTTTTATATCGACAAAAAAGAAAAGCTTGGGTCAACGGCAGAAATCGATGCGTTTATCAAATCAAATAAGAATTTTGTTTCGTTGTTAAACAGTTTTAATCAAGATAAATATTTGGTTGAAGAGCTGAAAGACATTGCTGAGCAAGATTTGAAACATATCAATGCAATCATACAATCAAAACTGTCAAAAGAAATTGATACTGAAGCGGTTAGAAGCAGAATTGTGCTCACAAAAATCAGCTTGAAAAGATTGCTTTTTTTATTGAATAAAAAAGAAATAAACCGAGATACGATTCAACACACCTATGACTATTTGGTGAAGAATATGAATGCGATTATCAAGCAGATGAAAATCTATGCCCGAAGCAAAGACGAATTTGATGAGATTATAAATTTGTCTTCTTCCAAAGATAGCATTGACCGAAAAAACAAACAGGACAGAAAGACTATTAAACTGCCAAACGGAAGAAAAATCAGGATAAGAAAAGCCTTTGATATACAAAAACGCAAAAAGTAGCATAAAAACCATAAGATTAAAGTAAACACATGAAGAAACAGAACATTCTATTTATCGGGTATGACAAAAAGTATGAAAAAAAGATAAAAACTTTATTGAAAAAAGAGCCTTTTGAAGTTTTTTTTACGAAAGCCGATTTGAAAGATTTTGGAAATTTGTTTGACAATCAAGTGTTTGATTTGGTTGTGCTCAACTATGAAGAAAAGACGGCGATGGATGTTTGCCACGGCATTTTTCATAGAGAGAAAATGTCACAAATTCCTTTGGTTTTTTATGCTTCTAAAAAAGTGGAAGACAACGAGATTGCAGCCTCGCTTCTTTCTTGTGCAGACGACTTTATTTTTACCACTTTGAGCGATTCTATCTTTGTGGCAAAAATCAAGGCAACCCTAAGAAGGCAAGAACGAAACCGAAAGGCTACAAAAAAAATAAAAATAGGCAAACTTCTCATCAATCCTAAAAAGAGAAAAGTTTCTAAAAAAGATGAAATTATTGATTTGACCAAAATAGAATATGATATTTTGTTGCTGTTGGCTCGAGATAAGGGAAAAATATTTTCCAGACAGGAGATTTATAAGCATATTTGGGGCAGCAGTGTGATTGTCGGGGAACGGACTTTGGATGTTCATATCAATAATCTTCGAAAGAAAATAGGCAAAAACAATATCAAAACAAAAAAAGGCGTAGGTTTTATGATTGCCGCAAAACTTTGATCAGGGAAAAGGCTTCTCGATACAATGAAGCGGAGCTTCATCACTCGACATGACAAACATTAAAAGGGAAAAAGAGAGATGGGGAAAATCATAGAGATAAATTTGTATTTTTGGGGGTATTAAAATAAGAAATATGATAGCAAAACCGTTT
>CAZAXU010000049.1:0-13835 GCA_964489245.1 uncultured Flavobacteriaceae bacterium | reverse complement strand
TTTTTTTATATCAATCCTTTTGCTTTAAGTTCCAGATATTTATTGATGGTTGCCGATGTTAGGTTTTCGGGAGCTGTCAAAATGGTTTGAATATTATGAATTTTCAGTTCTTTCACCATTATGCGTTTTTGCATATCAAAATCTTGTGCAATAATTTTATGATAGAGTTCTTTGCTGTCTCTGGCTTGTTTATTCAGCAAATCTTTCAGTTCGGTATTCTCAAAAATGATGACAACCACCAAATGTTTTTTAGATAATTTTTTCAAATAAGACAACTGTCTTTTTAAAGAACTGATATGCTCAAAATTGGTGTATATCATTAAGAGACTACGTGTTGGAATTTGGTGTCTGATATAAGCATATAGTTTTTCAAAATCTGTTTCATTGAATTGGGTTTCAATGCCATATAGAGCTTCAAAAATATTTTGTAAGTGTGCTTTTTTGTTTTCAGGCTTGATAAAATTTTTGATGTTTTTTTCAAAAGTCAACATGCCGGCTTTGTCTTTTTTCTTGATAGCAATATTTGAAAAAGCCAAAGTGGAATTGATGGCATAGTCCAACAATGTCATGCGATTGAAAGGCATTTGCATGGTTCTGCCCACATCAATAATTGAATAGATGGACTGTGATTTCTCGTCCTGATATTGGTTCACCATGAGCTTATTTTGCTTTGCAGTTGCTTTCCAATTTATGGTGCGATAGTCATCACCTTTATTATATTCTTTGATTTGTTCAAATTCCATGGTGTGTCCTAAGCGTCTGATTTTTTTCATGCCTAAATGCGCTTTGTTTGCCGCGGCAATCAATTCATATTTTCGCATTTGTATGAAGCTGGGATAAACCGTGACATCTTTGTTTTTTGAAAAATGTTTTCTTAGCATTGCCAATTGAATGGGGCTGGAAATATATACATTCATTTTTCCAAAATTATATATTCCCCGTTTGATGGGTCTGAGCGTATATCTTTTGGTTGTTTTTTGTCGAGGTTCCAATATCAATTTCAAGCCAAAGTCTCTTTTTTGAAATTGCTTGGGAAGTTCATCGATGACATTGATATTCATTTTGATTGGATAAGTGCTCAAAAAATCAATCAAAATCGGATTGTAATCGCCGTTAGAAAGCTTTTCCGGCAATTTTCTCTTTGCTGTAATTTTTCCGCTGAAAAGGATTAGGATAAAATCAGCAAATGTGATAAAAATCAATAGAAGGAAAGCATATTTCCCGACGATAAAAAGCAGATGATTCCAATAGCCGATTCCTAATATAAGCACAATGATTCCCCACAGATAATAAAAAATATTTGTGAAATAAACGGATTGGAAAAATAAGATAAGTCTCTTGAAAACAGAAACGCGCTTATTGTTCTCCAAATCTTGTGCTATGCTTTGGTTCATGATCTGTTTTTATAGTTGCTATCGGGGCACTTCAACGCTTTCAATAATCATTTTGATGACATCGTCTTCATTGAAACCTTCCATTTCTTGCTCGGGATTCAGAATAATTCTGTGTCTCAGCACGGCGGGCAACACGAATTTGATGTCGTCAGGTGTCACAAAATCTCTACCCTGAATAGCGGCAAACGCCTTTGACGTATTCATGGTGGCCAGGGATGCCCGCGGAGAACCGCCTAAAAACAGATGCGGATGATTTCTGGTCTTATTGATGATATTGGCAATATAGTCAATGATTTTTTCATCGATATGTATGTCATGAACCAAATTTTTATATTTGATTAATTCATCTTCTGAAATCACTGTGTCTATAAAGGTTTCTTCTTTTTTTCCTTTCCGATCATTGTGTGTTTTTAAGATTTGTATTTCTTCATTCAAGTTGGGATAATCCACTTTGATTTTAAAGATAAAACGGTCTAGTTGTGCTTCAGGTAGGGCATAAGTGCCTTCTTGCTCAATGGGGTTTTGTGTTGCAATCACAAAAAACGGAGGTTTTAATTGATAGGTTTTTCCGTCTATGGTGATTTGTCTTTCTTCCATCACTTCAAATAGTGCTGCTTGTGTTTTTGCAGGAGAACGATTGATTTCATCAATCAAAACAAAATTGCTGAAAACAGGTCCTTTATGAAATTCAAATTCGGTTGTTTTTACATTGTAAACAGAAGTTCCGAGAATATCAGAAGGCATCAAATCAGGGGTGAACTGAATTCTGCTGAAATCTGTCTTTAGGGTTTTTGCAAGCAATTTTGCCGTGATGGTTTTTGCAATGCCCGGCACACCTTCAATGAGCACATGCCCGTCTGCCAAAAGTGCGGTGAGCATAAGATCGATGAAGTTGTGTTGTCCGACAATAACCTTTGCCAATTCATCTTTGATGTGATCAACACCGGTTTTAAGTTTTTCTATTTCTATACGATTTTCATAACTAAATTGTTCCATATATCTTGTTTATTTTTTTATCAGATTAATCAATTTTTCCAATTCCAGTACTTTTTCCGGTCTAATGCTTTCATATCCGCTGATTTCATCAATCAGTTCAAAGAGTTTTCTCACATTCTCAAAAGAAGTTTTACTTTTTTCGGCAACTTTTTCCATAAATTCTCTATCCCATTTTCTGGTATCCAGATAGAGATGTGTTCTGATATAGTCCATCAGATGATTGATGTGTAGCAGAGCGATTCTTTTGTGTTCTTTGTTTTCCAAATACATGTCTGCCACGGTTTTGGTGAAAACAAGCGTTTCATTTTTTAACGGCTCCACAACAGGAATAGGTCTTTGTTTTCTTTTTCCCTCGAAAATAATATATAGAAACAATCCGATGAATATCAGTCTATATGCCCAGAGAAAGGCAGGATTTGCTGCAATATATTTCAAAATCCCTTTGCTTGTTGCCCCGTTTTTATAGTTGGTGTCCCAATAGATATTTTGTTTTCGGTTGATGTAGCTCAACAATCCGGAGGTGTATGTTGCATTGTCATTTTCAAGCATAAAATAATTGGTAAAGGCATGCGGAAAACTGTGCAGAAAAATATTTCCTTTACCATATTTCAATTTGATAAAATTGTATAAGCTATCTTTTTCTGCGCCGAAATATCCAAGAACCGTACTGTTGATGGTATCAAAAGATTTGAAAACATATCTCGTCCTTGTTTTATCAAATATAATGCTGTCTTTTGGTTTGATATTTCTATTGAGCAGACCCAAAATGGTTTTATCGGCAAATTCGGCGCTGAGAAAGAATTTCATTTTAATTCCCAGACTGTCCTCTATGGATGCCTCGAACCTCGTGTTGCTGATAAATAAATCATTTCCTTTTTTTGTCCATTCCAAAAGCTTTTTCAGGTTGGTCTCTCCAAAATTGATTCGATCATTATAAAACACATAAGTTCCATGAGCATTCGGGTTTTTGGAAAGATAGACATAGGGTGTGTTGCGCACATTTTTCATTTTGTTTCCAAATAATTTTTTTGCTTCTTGGTGCACAATATAACTGCCGTAGGGCATTTTATGTTTCACGGCGAAAGACGGATACCAATTGATTTTTTTATTGGCATTTTCTGCAGCAATCATTAAAAATAAAAAGAGCCCCATCAGTCCGAATAATATGTAGTTTTTTTTGGTCAAATTCTATTTGGTTTGAGTTTTGAAATATATGAATTCATTTTCAATTCTCTTGAATTCGTCTTCATCCGGAGCAAAATTTCCATACCAGACATAATCGTAGATAAAAGTTAGATTTTTGAACAAGGAACTAAAATTATATTTTTTCATTTCCAACACATAGTCTCTATTTGTTTTTTCAGGTTTCCATTCCAAAAGATTCTTGTCGATTAAATATTTGAGCACGAGCAAGTAATAATATCTCGTGGCAAGTCTGTAATTTTTTTGTGAAACGGCTTGTTTGATCAGTGTTTCGATGTTTTCTTCTTTCAGTATTTTTTCCTCGTCGGAAATTTCTACTCCGGGAAATTTTGCCTGTTGTTTATTGCGGATTTTCACTAAGTCCACTCCCAGTAAATATTTGAATATCAGATAAGTGAAAAGCAGTATGGCTACATACGGAAGTGTTTTTATGATAAAAACAAATATCTTTCCGGCAGTCTTGATGCCGAATAGATATTCCAAGAGCTTAAGTGTAATTTCTGTGAGGATGCGTTTAATCCAATTCCATATTCGTTTAATAATATTGGTTTTTTGGTTGACAACATAGTTGAATTCAGAACGGTTTCTATAGTTATCGATATTTTTTTTTGGAATATCAACTCGCTCAATTTCACTGTTTTTGTCCCATTTGACATCATCTTGGGCAAAAGCAATAAAACCAAGTAAAAACAGAAGCGAGAAAAATAATCCTTTTAACATTATTCGTTTGTTTTTCCGATTTGGTCAATTTTATGCAGAGCGCCTTCTTTGGTCATTTTTTCGCGCAGGTTGAAATAGATCAACACAATGCTGAGCATGCTCAAAGTTTTAAGCATATACTGGGCAATTACGGCAACTACAGACATGAAAGATACAACGATATCGCCGGTCTGTAAAGCGGCGTTCATTTCTTTTTCTATCAGAATACCTTTGATCAGTATATAAATTTGAACGGGGGCATTGAAAACAGCGCCGATAAGCGCAACAATTATTCCCATAAGAAACAAGGTCATCATGCTTGCCCACCAATTTCCTTTCACGTAGTTTAGACTTTTTGAAATGGATTCTGCGGGGCCTAAATCTTCAAAGAAATATACGCCGTAGGCAATTGAAACCGGAACGATGAAGTAGATTCCGGGAATAATAAAAATCAAAAAACCGATGGTGATTAAAATACCTCCCAAAATGGATACACCTAAAAATCCCCAGAATTTTGTTTTGATATAATGATGCACTTTTTCATCTTCAACTATCCCGTTGTTCTCGTCATATGCTCGTACATAACCAAAAATGCTGGCATAAAATCTCGGAAAAAACAAGATGGATGAAATCAACATTAAGCCTCCCACGGCAAAAAGATAAATAAGGTCGTTGTCATTGAACTGATTTGCTTTACCGGCACCGAACATGTTAAAAAATCCGAAATACTTATAGAAATATAGAAAATAGCTCATTAGGAAAAATATAATGATACTTGAATTATATTTCCATAGAATCCTGAACATGGGTTTGAAATGTCTTTTTACGAAATAAAAGGCTCCTTCAATATTCCCATCGATGCTTCTTTGTTTGTTAAACTCAAATATATTTTTCATAATGCATGATTTTTAATATATTTTTGATGTAATTTTCCGGGTAAAATAACGTAATAATAGATAATAAAACCTAAAGACAAAAGGATGATGGAGACGGCTAGAGAATCGGGCATTTCCGTATGCCTGGTTACAAAGCCTTCCAGAAATCCGGCGATGATGAAAAAGGGAATCGTGCTGATCATGATTTTGAGCCCGTCTCTTGATTTTCTGATTAGCGCTTGCGTTCTGGTGTAGGTTCCGGGCATCAGAATGCCGCTTGCAATAATAAAGCCTGCCGTTGCGGCAATAATAATGACGGATATTTCAATGGTTCCGTGAATCCAGATGGTTCTGACAGACTCCCAAAAAACGCCTTGTTCGTAGAAAAAATATTGAAAAGCCCCCAACATAACAGCATTTTGCAGAATAATGACTAGAGTGCCTAATCCCAGAAATATTCCATACACGAAAGCGCTCAAAGCCACTTTGATATTGTTGATGGTGATGCCCAAAAACATATCAAAACTGTTGGCTTGTTTATACACCGCCATAGGGTCTCCTTTTTCAATATTTTCAAGTGTCATATCCACATATCCATCGCCTAAAATAAGCCTGACATAATCACCGTCTTGCGAAGCGGAGAAGACACCAATTCCAACAAAAAGTACAAAAATAAAAAATGAAAAGTATAAGTATTTTTGATATTGATAAAACATCAATGGAAAATCGTGTAGATAGAATTTTTTGACACTGTTGCCGCTTTCCTTTTTTGTTTTATAGATTCTTCGATGTGCATTTCCTGCTATGATGTTCAAATAGGCGGTGATTTTACTGTTTGGATAGTAGGTGTTGGCATAGGCCAAATCATCGGTTAAGTCTATATAAATATAGGTGATTTCATCAGGAGAGATATAGTCCGGCCGATTGAGTTGATTTTCATATTTCTGCCATTTCTCTTGATTTTTTCTGATGAAAACAACTTCTCTCATATCCGGCTACTAAATAAAGAACAGATTAATATCTTTATAAGACATATCAAACCAATTTGCTACGGTTCTGTTGGTTAGGATTCCTTTGTAGATGTATATGCCGTTTCTCAAACCCTTGTTCACTCTTGCCGCTTCGTTGATACCGCCTTTTTCTCCAATATTGATAAGATAAGGCAGGAAAATATTGCTCAAAGACAGGCTTGCGGTTCTGGCATAGCGAGACGGAATATTGGGCACGCCGTAGTGAACAATGCCGTGTTTGACAAAAACGGGATTGGAATGTGATGTGATTTCTGATGTTTCACTCACTCCACCGCGATCAATGCTGACATCAATCAACACAGAACCTTCTTGCATCATCTGAATCATGGGTTCGGTGATAATGATGGGTGTTCGTTCTTTGCCTCTTAGTGCGCCAATGACCACGTCGGCTCTTTGCAGGGCAGATAAGATTACGTTGGGCTGAATGGTGGAAGTATATACAAATTGTCCGACAATATTTTTCAGTCTTCTCAGACGAGTGACGGAATTGTCAAATACTTTAACTGATGCCCCTAAGCTGATGGCGGTTTTTGCGGCGTGCTCTCCAACTGTTCCGGCACCGATAATCACCACGTTTGCCGGAGGAACTCCACTGATATTTCCCAATAAAAGATTTTTTCCGATGAGAGATTTGGTGAGCAATTCCGCAGCAATCAAAATAGAAGCTGTTCCGGCAATTTCGCTTTGTGCGCGAACAATAGGAAAAGAGTTTTGTTCGTCTTTGAGAAATTCATAAGCCAAACTGGTCACTTTTTTGGACAGGAGTTTTTTGAAAAAGGTTTTGTTCTGTGTCTTGATTTGCAAAGCAGAAAACACAATGCTGTTGGCTTGTAGCATTTCCGTTTCATTTTCGTCGGGAGGCTCAACTTTCAGAATAATATTGCTTTTGAAGATTTCTTCTTTGTCATAGGAAATTTTTGCGCCCACTTCGGCATATTCATGGTCGGAAAAATTTGCTCCTTCTCCGGCACCGCTTTCCATAATGATTTTGTGTCCGTGTGCGACCAGAGTTTCAACGGCTCCCGGCGTGAGACAAATTCTTTTTTCCTGAAGCTGCATTTCCTTTGGAATACCGATATATAACTCGCTTTTTCGATGCTGAATGGCAAGGCGCTCCTCTTGCGGGATGAGAATATGTGATGAAAAAGGCTTTAACATATGCTATAAAATTTGTAATTCACGGGTCTCGAAATCTTTAACAATAATACGAATTTTTTGCGAATGTTCGGGTAATAAATTTTTAATGATGTCAGCCCACTCAATAAAAACATATGCGTTTTTGTTGAAAAGATACTCCTCAATGCCAAAATCAAAAGCTTCATGCTCATCATTGAGCCGATATAAATCAAAATGATAGATTTTTTTGTTGGCAGTGAGATACTCATTTACTAGAGAAAAAGTAGGCGAATTAGCCTCGTCTTCCGATCCCAATTGCTTGACAAGTTCTTTGATGAGTGTTGTTTTTCCACTGCCCATTTCTCCGTCGAACAGGAGTATGTTGGATTTAATATTGTTAAGAATAAATCGTCCTGCTTGCCCGATATCTTTTATTTGGTACTCCAATTTCAGCATGTGTTTGATAATTTTTACCGGATTATTGCAAAAGTATGACATAAATGGCATATTTCAGTCAAAAAATAGCAAGTTTAAAAAACCTAATAAAACTGACGATAATCAGTTTTTTCAAAAAATTTAATGACTACTTTTGGACGTGTACAAATCTGATGTTTTGGTCAGAGATGGGGTTTTATGCGGTTGATATACACAATTATTTTTCACTTATAACATAGAATAAACAACAGATAGATGAAAAAAGAACAACACCAAGATGCTCAAGTAGAACATCTATTCACAAATCCCGAACCCTGGGAACCTTGGGAAAATAAACTGGTTTTTTGGAGCATACTGATTGCCATCATCGGCTTGACCATTTTAGGCATATTAATCAATTGGCTGATTTTGTAGCAATGGATTTGGAGTTTACATTATCGTTCACGGGCAATCAATGGATTTGCTATAACAACGAAAAACATTTTTCAGTTGATTCACTGGAAGAACTGGACAGAAGCATTCAAAACTATCTTCAACAAAACTATCATTCGGGGACATATAACGTGAAAATGTTTTTTGATTTTGATCGTTTTCCACATTGGCATCGGCAGTATATGCCACATTATTTCAACAGAGATTTAGAATTTAAAGTAGAATAAAACAATATAAAAATGAGTCATATAAATAAGAAATGGTATAGCGGTATGCTCAACACTGAAGACTGGTGGTCTGCGTGGTTAGGGCTGTTTTTTTTCGGTTTGGGTCTATTGAGCATATGGGGTCTGGATGTTGTTGGATGGATTGCCAAACCAAAAGTTTGGGAATTTTCTAACCTGATGCAAGATTTTTCTTGGTCAAAATTGCTCAAGACTTCATCAAAAGAATACCACCACTGGCATCCTTTGGTTTCCATTTTGGTTACCTATGTTGTTTTTGTGGGGTTGACGGGCATTGGAGCCTATTTTCAAAGGCTGAATCTCAAAAAATTCTTTGTAGGATTCACACTTATATTTTTTCTCACTTGGCTGGCATGGATTCTCGGGCACGAGGCACATTTTGATGCCATTGATGCCGTGGTAAAGGGAAAAAACAACTATCAGAAATTTAATCTTAGTTGGGGTTTTCAGCTGGGTGGCGGTTTTTCTTATATGCTTGCTTTGGCGTTTGGCTTGGCGATTGGCAATTTTTTCAAAGGATTTGCCGACAAAATAAGAGAAGCGGCAAAGCCGGAATGGTTTATCAAAACCGGTATTGTATTGTTGGGAATCAAGCTTGGCATGATGACGATGAAAGCCGCAGGCTTCACCTATGAGTTGGCGTTGGCAGGGGCAGCAGCGGCATTTGTTGCTTATCTGTTGTTTTGGCCGATTGTATATTATATAGGAAGAAAATATTTCAAACTTAACCGTTCTTCTGCGGCAGTTTTATCTTCGGGAATTTCCATTTGCGGAGTGTCGGCATCCATTGCAACTGCCGGAGCAATCAAGGCAAAACCGATTATCCCGATTGCCGTTTCGACATTAATCATTGTTTTTGCCATGTTTGAGTTGGTTATTATTCCTCCGGTTTACACGAATATTGCCCCCAATCAGCCTATTGTGAATGGCGCTGCCATGGGGATGACCGTGAAAACCGATGGGGCAGATGCTGCAGCCGGTGCTATACTTGACGAATTGATGGTTTCAAAACATCTAAAGAAACAAGATGAAAAGTGGGAAGAAGGTTGGATTTTAAGCGCTGCCATTCTTACGAAAATTTGGATTGATATTTTTATTGGAATTTGGTCGTTTGTTTTGGCGGTGGTCTGGATTCGGAATGTAGAGAATAAAGGTGTCAAAGAAAAGATTCCAAAATCTGAAATATGGTTTAGATTTCCCAAGTTTGTGATGGCATATATGCTGGTTTGGCTGATTTATTTGGGAATCATGTATTTCTTCCCGGATATTATTCCCGATGCCAAGATTGGAGGGAACATTGTGCAAGGTTCTTTCAGAAAGCTGATGTTTATGCTTACCTTTCTGAGCATAGGCGTGATAACAGATTTCAGCAAGCTCAAAGGAATGGGCAGACTGACGTTGCTTTATGCATTGGCACTGTTTGTTATCATTGCACCTTTGGCTTATTTGGTGGCTTATATTTTCCATCACGGCATGCTGCCACCGGTGATTTAGAGGCATAGACTGACAAATTTTTTAACAAAATAAGCCCCAATGGATTTGAAAATCTATCGGGGCTTTATCTTGTGAGTGATATCTTTTGAAATTAAACTTTCTGGATTTCTTTATGATATTTGTCTTTGATTTCTTTAAGTAATTCCAAACTCATGTTAGGCTTATAGACTCTAATCATTTCTTTGACGGTACTGTCTTTGAAAAATACACCTTTGACTACGTCGAAATTATTATTGCTGATGTTGTTTTTGATGGTTTCAGTGATGCTTCTGAAACATTCCCATCCCAAGTATTTAGGAATTTCGATATAATACATATTCTGGACCTTTCCATCTTTATAAATTTGCTCGTCCATGGCGGAAATACAGAAAAATTTACTGATTTTGATAGAAGCCGGCTTATCCGTCTTGATTCGTTTTTTATAGAGCAATTTAAAACCTTTATCAGAAAAAGCTTTTTGAATTTCAGGAATCTCATCATAAGAATCGATGCCTTTAATTCTGATGCCATAAATGATTTGGTTGCCAATTTTGATCTTGGAAAAAGTGGCATTCATGGTGTTTTTAAGTGTTTTCCTGATTTCATCGTTTGCACGTAAGATTTTTTCCCAAGAATGTGGTTTCTCTGTGGCGATGATAATGGATCTGGGTTTTGTTTGAAAATTATAGTTTAATCCATGATAACCCGGAAAAGGATGGTCCACGTTGATTACCAAACTGTTTGGAACAATATGATGTTTTAAAACATCGATGTTTTCTTCTTTGATAATGTGTCCGTTAACTTCTGCTGAATACGTCATAGTCTATATAATTTTTCCTAAAAATAGCAAATTAAATTGAAAATTCAAAATGAGAACGACAATATTAACATAAAGAAGTTTTGATTTGCTGAACTGGAGTTATTTATATTTTTTCCAATATAAAATTGTTATAAGCTTGACTTTGGGGTGCCTGATGTTGTATATTTGCATTTCTAAAAAAAAATATACATGAAATTATCAGAATTTAATTTTAACCTCCCTCCGGAATTATTGGCAGAGTATCCGTCGGAGTATAGAGATGAGTCCAGATTGATGGTAGTGCACAGAAATACCGGGAAAATTGAACATAAACTGTTCAAGGATCTGATAGATTATTTTGACGAAGACGATGTGATGATTTTGAACAATACGAAAGTTTTTCCTGCCAGACTTTATGGGAATAAAGAAAAGACAGGCGCCAAAATAGAAGTGTTTTTGCTGAGAGAATTAGATAAGGATATCAGACTTTGGGATGTGATGGTAGATCCGGCAAGAAAAATCAGAATAGGAAACAAACTGTTTTTTGATGAGGATGAAACATTGGTGGCAGAAGTCATAGACAACACCACATCAAGAGGAAGAACACTTCGTTTTTTGTATGACGGAACCTATGAAGAATTTAGGAAAAAGTTGAAAGAGCTGGGACAAACACCGCTTCCAAAATATATAAAAAGGGAAGTGACCGATGAAGATGAAGAGCGATATCAAACCATTTTTGCCAAACATGAAGGTGCGGTGGCTGCACCTACTGCCGGATTACATTTTTCCAGACATTTGCTGAAAAGATTGGAGATAAAAGGCATTCATTTGCCTGAAGTGACTCTGCATGTGGGTTTGGGAACTTTTAATCCTGTTGAAGTGGAAGATTTGTCTAAGCACAAGATGGATTCAGAAGAATTTTTTATCTATGACAGTGTGGCGGAAACCGTGAACAAAGCCATTGATAACAAGAAAAGAATTTGCGCCGTGGGCACAACGGTGGTACGCTCCATAGAGTCATCTGTGACGGCAGATAATTATTTAAGACCTTTTGAAGGTTGGACAAATAAATTTATTTTTCCGCCTTATGATTTCAGCATAATCAATGCAATGGTTACGAATTTTCATACGCCAAAATCAACTTTGCTGATGTTGGTTTCGGCATTTGGCGGATATGATTTGATTATGGAAGCTTATCAAGAAGCCATCAAAGAAAAATATAGATTCTATTCTTATGGAGATTCCATGTTGATTATATAATTTTCTTTAGAAGAGTATAAAAAAATCCCCAGCCTTTGCTAGGGATTTTTTTATATCAAAATAATTTCATGTGACAGGAGTCCGTTAGTTGAATTTTTTTAAAATATTTTTAACAGCGTCTTTATGAACGGTGAATCCCATCATTTTGAGTTTGATATAATCTTCTGAAAAGAAATAATAGCCAAATTCTTTGGCGTTTGGCGCATTGTTTCTGGAGCCGGAACTACTGTCTTTAATCAAGAACCAAGATTCTCCGTCTTTTTCCAAATAGCCGACCAGGTGCATGCCATGATCATCGGTTGTGGTTTTGTTAGAAAAGCGGAATTGTCTGGCATCATCATTAATATATGCCGACGGAATATCAAAATCCGGAATCATGGCCACTTGAGGTTCATTTTTGGCATTTAGAAAACCGGCTTCGGAGACATCGCCGCCAATGCTCATGGTATATCCTGATCGAATGGCTTTTTTAAGCGCATTCATAAAAACATTCAAAGGAACATTATAGTAGTCTTTTGAATGCCACCAGTTGTCGGGCACATCATAAGCGCATTTTGTATAATAAGGTTCTTGTTTGTAGGATAGAATTTCGACATAATTATCCGGTTTGATTTTCAAATAATCTTTTAAATAGGTTTTCGGAGTATATGTTTTGCCGTTCACTTTGAATTTTTTCGGAGGCGTGCCAATATAGTGATTCATGATGGATTTGATGGTTGAGAGCACCTCGGTTTCATTCCAAGCCTTGTTTTTTTTGACGGATTCCAAATATTGTTTCATTTCTTTATACATTTTTGCATGTGTATGAAATTTTCTTCCGTTCAGACCATTATATACGCTCCAAGGCATGGCGCCATACATTTTATAAATTCGGGCAACAGCGTTGCCTTCAGAGCCTTCTGAAAAAAGAGATTTTCCTCTGGAAGCCACATAACCTTTCGCTTTTAGAATATATTCGTTATAGAAAGTGAAAGCCTCTGATATTTTGACTTTTTTGTGCTGTAGTCTGTAAACTTCGCTTTCAAAGAATGATGTGGTGGAAAAATCCCAACAAGTTCCGGTGTTTCCTTGAGAAATAGGCAGATTATGCCATTGATATTTATACATTGACACTTTGTCGGGATATTGTCTGAGCTTGGCATCTGCTTTGAAGCGTTTAAAAACTTTGGTTTTTTCTGCTTGTTGATTTTCGGCATTGATGTCTTTTAGGATTGTGTTGTAATAATAAATCTCGCCTTTGTCATAAACTTTGAATTTGCCTTTGTCTTTATTTTGAGCAAAAGCAGAAGAGAAGGCGAGTAGCACGATGAGTAATAATATTTTTTTCATAAGATTTGTTTTTTGATAAGTAATACAAATTTACCTGATTTATTTTGATTATTTATTTTTTGGTCGGATTTTAACAATAGAAAATTTTATTTCAGAGTTTTTTGCATCTCTCTGCATTTTTATTTTTCCTTTGTTTTCTCATTTGAAAGTTGTGTGTGGAGCATAGTTATCAGGGTTTGATGGCTACGCGATAGAGTTGAGTGCAGATGCCGGCTGTTTTTCTTTTGTTGCTGACTGTAAATTGGCAGACGATACAACTTCGACATGCGGCGTGGTAGCACAAGATTTATTTATATTTCAAAAATTTGAAATTGCCAATCTATCAAATTTGCACAATGGTTATCATTGTTAGGATTTTTTATAATTGCTATATATCAGTTTATTAGAAAGTTGACAAACCCTCCAAGGTTATAATTATTTATAGCATCTTTTCCAAAATACTGTACGTTCAATGCAGGACCAAATCGAAATGATTTGTAATTTAATCCTAAACGAACCCGTTGTGCATTTAGAAAATAAATAAGAAAAAAGTTGTTCATTGACTAAAA
>CAZAXU010000048.1:0-14089 GCA_964489245.1 uncultured Flavobacteriaceae bacterium | reverse complement strand
AGTTGAAAGTTCGTAAAGTTGAAAGTTCGTAAAGTTGAAAGTTCGTAAAGTTGAATTGAACGAAGCGATTAGTAGATTGTAGATTAACGATTGTAGATTTAAGAAGTTTTTGCCACAAATACATGAATTTTAAAAGCAAGATTTACTTCTGAATCTGAAATCATTTCGCCATACACCAACTTTATAAACTTTCAACTTTCAACTTTAAACTCATAGCCATTTGTTATCCGGCTTTTAAACACCACGGGCAATATTTCATTTCGATCTAGTCTGTATTTCTCGATTTCTTTTTCCGAAAATTGCTGTTTCACTGCCATAGTTTTCACAACAAAACCTGCTTGCGCCAATTTGTCAAAATAGTCCATGCCATAGATTCTGAGATGGTCATATTGCCCGAAAATTTTTGTGCGTTCCTCGGCGTTGGTGATACTGTCGTCTTCAAAGGTTATTGTCCGGTTTGAATCCAGTGGAACTTGAAAAATTCCGAAACCTCCTGATTTCATTACTCTGAACATTTCTTGTATGGCCGAATAATCATCTTTGACATGTTCCAACACATGGTTGCAAAATATCACATCAAAAGAGTTATTTTCAAACGGCAAATGTGTGATATCTGCTTTGACTTCTGCCAAAGGAGAATATAAATCTGCCGTGAGATATTCCAAATTGTTCATTTTTTTAAAACGCTTATAAAATGCTTGTTCCGGAGCAATATGTAATACTTTTGACGGTGTTCTGAAAAAATCGGTTTCATTTTTGAGATATAGCCACATCAATCTGTGGCGTTCCAAAGAAAGCGTTCCGGGCGACAAGACTTGCGTGCGAATATTTACATATCCATAAGGTAAAAATTTTCGATACCCCTTTTCATTAATCGGATCATAATAAGTATTTCCGCGATAAAAAATATCTAAAACAGGTCGTGCCAATCGGCTTAATTGAATCAAAATCGGACGGGGAACCGTATTTAGTATTTTTTTAAAAAAAGACATTAATAATCTTCTAAAATCAACTTTTCTTTTCTGAATTTATCTTCTTCATCACTTTTGATGCCCAACGCATCGTATACGTAATAAAAAGTAGATAGTAATTCCGGTTTTCCGTTCACCATGGCAACATCGTGTTCAAAGTGTGCCGAGGGCAATTTGTCTGCTGTCAGAATAGTCCAGCCGTCTTTGAGTTGGTTGATGCGATGTGTGCCCATATTGATCATGGGTTCGATGGCAATCACCATTCCGTCTTTAAATTTTTTTCCACGTCCCGGGCGTCCGTAGTTGGGCACCTGCGGATCTTCGTGCATTTTTCTGCCCAATCCGTGACCGACAAGTTCTCTGACCACTCCATAGCCGTGATTTTCAGTATATTGCTGGATGGCATTGCCAATATCGCTGACACGTTTTCCTTTTCTGAATTGGGCAATGCCAACCAAGAGAGATTCCTTGGTGACTTGGAGTAGTTTTTTTGTTTTTTTATCCACTTCACCTACTTCAAAAGTATAGGCATGGTCACCATAGAAATCATTCATCAACACACCGCAATCAATAGAGATAATATCCCCGTCTTCAAGTGGTTTTTTATTAGGGATGCCGTGTACCACTTGAGCGTTCGGACTCATGCAGAGTGTGTTTGGAAAGCCATATAAGCCTTTGAATCCGGGAATGCCACCGTGGTCTCTGATATAGGTTTCTGCCAGTGTATCCAAATGCAAAGTGCTGACACCGGGCTTCACCTCTTTGGCAAGCATGCCGAGTGTCCTGGAAACCAATAAGGCACTGGCTCTCATCAATTCAATTTCTTCCGCTGTTTTTATTTTGATCATTATCTTGTCTGTAAATGCTTATTGAGCAGCAGTTTAAGTTCTTCTTCAGATGGTCTGGGCGCATTGTTGTCTATAATTTTTCCGCTTGAATCTAAAAGAATGAATCTGGGAATGCCGTCCACCACAAATTTTTTCAAAAATTCCATGTCTTTATCGGGAGAGAAAAGTTGCCATCCCTGCATTTTATCTGCTTTGACCATGGTTTCCCATTTTGCCTTATCGTCATAAACGGATATGCTCAGAATATTGATTGCCTGATTTTTATATTGTTCTCTGATTTTGTTCAAAGACGGGATTTCGGCACGACAAGGAGCACACCATGTTGCCCACAAGTCTATATAGAGCATTTTGCCTTCAAAATCTTTCAGATGATATTCTTTTCCGTTGATATCATAAGCCGTGAAATCGGGAGCTGCCACACCCGGGTTCATTGCTTTGATATTGTCATATTTTTTTTGCACGATTTCTTTGTATTTAGGATTCTTGACCATTTTGTTGAACAACGCATAATATTTCTCCAATTTTTTGGTATAGAGCAAATTATATTTTGCATTGTCAAAAGCCAAGATTTCTTTCAGCTTTGGGTCTGTCAATTTTTGATCAATCATTTGCATCAAACGAATAGGGTTGTCGTCGTCTGTTTTTTCTTGTTGATTGATTTGATATTGCAGATATTCTCCAACGATATAGGATGCGTTGGGCAATGATGCCAATCGTGCATCATTGATGTCAATGCCATTCATGGGGTCGGGAAAATTCTTTGAAACTTTATATTCGTTGTCTTTGGTCAGGTAGCGTTTCAGCATTTGATAGCGAGAGAGTATGTTGGCTTTGCCAAGTTTATGTCTGAATTTTTCCAAAATGGAAAAATCGGCATTAAGCTTATTGTTTTCCAAAAGTTTGTCATAAGCATTTGCAATGCTGTCTTCCAACTTTAAGAAGTCTTTTTCTTTGAGGTTGCCATAGAATTGATAAGCCGTTTTGGGTTTGAGTGCGATACCCAGTAGCATTTTTTGGGCGAGATAGTTGTTCGTTTTTGCTCCGACACCTTCATATTTCAAAGTTTTATCGAATGCTTTGGCGTCAAATGATATTTTCATGTTATCTCCGGGTTGCAAATACATCCAAGTATATTCTCTTCCCATTGCCAATTTATAATATCCTTTTTGCAGTTTGAGTGTATCGGTGAATTCATTTTTGTCATTCAGTATGAGAGAATCTACTTTTTCGCCGAAAACATCGTTTAAATAAAATGTTTTTCCATTGGCATTTGCAATTTGTCCCGATAGAATTTCATAATCAATTTTTGGTGTTTGCTTACAAGAGATAGCTAAGAGTGTCAAAGCTGAAAGCAGAATGTTTTTTTTCATATCAATAGTTTTGTGACAAAAGTAAGAATAATATCAATAGCTTATCAATCGATGTAACTATGATTTTTTTGCTTGGGATATTAGAAGTTTTTTTTTGCTTTTCAGATTTAAATTCGGTCTTGATGCTTTATTGAATCAAGCATTAATATCGATTATTACTTGGACTAAACTATATTTGTAAATGGTATAACAATTACAATTTGTATCTTTGCCGTCAGATTCAAAAAACTATGTTAAACATCTCAAACCTTAGCATCAGGCTTGGCGGAACCGATATTTTAAAAAATGTCGGTTTTCAGCTTAATCCGGGAGATAGGGTAGGGCTGATTGGCAAAAACGGTGTAGGCAAAACCACATTGCTCAAAGCCATTGTAGGAGAAGTGGATTTGAATCAGGGGCAAGTCTCCAAATTGAAGACACACAAAATAGGTTTTCTCAGGCAAGATATAGATTTTGAAAACGGCATCAGTGTGTTGGAAGAAACTTATAAAGCCTTTGACGAAATTAAAAAACTCGAAAAACAATTAAAACAAACGGAAAAAGAACTGTCAAGCAGAACAGATTATGAAAGTCAAGACTATTTGGAATTGATTGAAAACTATAATCATTTTCAAGAACGATTTCAATTGGCAGGAGGACACAACTATCAAGGAGAAACGGAAAAAGTGCTTAAAGGTTTAGGGTTTACGGAAAAGGATTTTCATCGATTGGTCGAAACTTTTTCCGGTGGTTGGCGTATGCGAATTGAGTTGGCAAAAATTCTTTTGCAGCATAATGAAATTTTGTTGTTGGACGAACCGACAAATCATCTGGATATTGAAAGTATTATTTGGTTTGAGAATTTTCTCAAAAATCATAAAGGCATTCTGTTGCTGGTTTCTCATGATCAGATGTTTTTGGATAATGTGACCAACCGAAGTATTGAGCTAACGCCAAATAAAATCTATGACTTCCCGAAACCTTATTCGGAATTTTTAAAAATCAAATCGGAATTGCTCGAAAAACAACAGGCAGCAGCAAAAAATCAAGAAAAAGAAATTAAAGAAACCGAAAAACTGATAGAGAAATTCAGGTATAAAGCCACCAAAGCGAGTTTTGCACAATCTTTGATAAAAAAGCTGGAAAAGATTGAGAAAATCGAGGTTGACGAAGTCGATCAAAAAACCATGAACATCAGATTTCCCGTGGCAAAAGCTTCCGGAAAAATTGTCTATGAATTGGAGCATCTCGGCAAGAATTATGGAGAAAAACAAGTTTTAAAAAACCTGAATCTCATCATTGCAAAAGGAGAACGTTTAGCTTTTGTGGGGCAGAACGGGACAGGAAAAACCACGTTGGCAAAAATATTGGTAGGCAACTTGGATTATACCGGAGAATTAAAAACCGGACACAATGTGTCTATCGGATATTTTGCGCAAAATCAAAGTGATTTTTTAGATCCGGCTAAAACTATTTTGGAAACCATTGAAGCAGAATCAGATGATTCCAATAGAACCAAAATCAGAGATATTTTGGGTGCTTTTTTATTTTCAGGAGACAGTATTCACAAAAAAGTTCAAGTGCTTTCCGGCGGTGAGCGCAACCGGTTGGCGTTGGCAGTGATGATGCTCAAACCATTCAATGTGTTGGTGATGGACGAACCGACAAATCATTTGGATATAAATTCAAAAAATGTATTGAAACAAGCCCTGCGCTCGTTTAACGGCACACTGATTGTAGTTTCTCACGATAGATATTTTTTGCAAAATTTGACCGATAAAACCTTGGAATTCAGAGAACAAAATATCAAAGTGCACTTGGGAGATATAGATTTTTTCCTGAAAAACAAACAAGCTGAAGACTTCAGAGAAATAGAATTGGAAAACAGCAAAAATATCAAAGAAAAAATTAAAGGAAATAAGAATGATTATGAGCAGGAAAAGGAAAACAGAAAACGCAGGAAACAACTCAAAAATAAAATTCAAAAAATAGAACAGGAAATAGAAAATCAAGAAGTTCTGATTCGAGAAATGGATGAAAAATTATATGCTTCGACACATGATGAAATTCCGGATTTTTTTCGAGAATATGAAAATGTCAAAAACAAACTGCAAACATTGATGGAGGAATGGGAGCAATATCATGATGCATTGGAAAATTAAAAATCGATATCAAACTGATTATATGATTTTTTATAAATTTGAAATTACAAAAAACAGTTACGGAAATGAAAAAAGACTTTTTTAAACTACTACTGATTTTATTAGCCTTCAAACTTTTATCTTCCTGTGAAAGCAAGTCGAATTTCAATGTTGATGTGTCCGGCGTTCAGGCAAATGTGGACTTGATTAGGTTTGACAAAGAGTTTTATGGAGGCGATACCGCCCGATTGGCAAATATCAAAAAGAAATATAAGTTTTTGTTTCCTGAGAGCGTCCCTGATAGCGTGTGGAAAGTCAAGATGAAAGATTCTCTTTTGCTTGATTTAAAAATTCAAGTGGACAGTGTTTTTCCGGATTTAGAAAACGAAAAAAATCAAATAAAAAACTTGTTCCAACATATCAAATATTATTTCCCGGACTGGAAAGAGCCCAAAATCTATACGCTATACTCCGATTGGAACTATTTGATGAGATCTGTGTATAGAGATACGGTTTTGTTTCTGCCTTTAGACAATTATCTCGGCGCTGACAATAGAATTTACAAAGGTGTGCCGAACTATGTCAGGCAAAATCTGATTCGAAAAAGAATGCCAATTGAAATTGCCCGGAGCATTGCCGAGAAGCAAGTGCCCGTCAATAAGAAAAAAGATTTTCTTTCCGAGATGATTTATCATGGAAAAATCTTATATCTTTTAGATGTTTACTTGCCGCAAATGCCTGATTATCTGAAAATAGGCTATGATGAGGAAAAATTGGAATGGGCAAAAGAAAATGAAGAAGATATTTGGAAATATTTCATTTCAAAAGACTATCTATACAGTTTCAATATGGGATTGCGCCGCAGATTTATAGATTTGGCTCCCTATTCCAAATTTTATAGTGAAAAAGATATGGAATCTCCCGGGAAAATAGGACAGTACACAGGATGGCAAATCCTGCGTTCTTTTATGAAAAAAAATAAAGTATCTTTGCAGCAAATGTCAAACACATCAGAAGAAGATATTTTTAAACAGTCAAAATATAAACCGAGAAAATAATGGCAATCAAACACAAAAGTAAGGTGGTTTTTGAAGTCGGGTTGGACGAAAATCGTATTCCCGAAGAAATCAAATGGACAGCCGATGATGCGGAGGTGAAAAACGAACCGGCGGAAGCAATTATGATTTCCGTCTGGAACGACAAGACCAAAGAGACTTTACGCATGGATTTGTGGACCAAAGAGATGAAATTATATGAAATGCGCATATTTTTTCACCAGACTTTGAAATCTATGGCAGAAGTATATCGTCGTGCATCAAACGATGATAAAATGGCAGACACCATGTTGGATTTTGTTGATTATTTTCATGAAAAATTGGAGTTGGATAAAGGAGAAAATGCATAATTTCAAATTCCGGAAGTAATATTTTCCTACTTCTGATTTTGGACAAAATATTTTAGAAATATGATTAAAAAAATAGACCGATATTTGGAAGAAGTAAAAGCTTTTAGAGCCAAAAGCCTGAAAGAAGTCGATGATTTCAGAATCAAGTTTATCAGTAAGAAAGGAGTGCTTAATCAGCTTTTTGCCGAGTTTAAGAATGTGCCGAATGAAGAAAAAAAATTGTTTGGGCAAAAAATAAATATGCTTAAGCAAGCAGCCATGGAAAAAGTGAATACACTCAAGAAACAACTGGAAGACAACGCAGGAGAATCATCTGAAAAGCAAGACTTAACCCGTCCGGGATATCCGGTTGAAATTGGTAGCAGGCATCCAATATCCATTGTGAAAAATGATATCATAGATGTTTTTAAACGTATAGGTTTCAATGTGTCTGAAGGACCGGAAATTGAAGACGACTGGCATAATTTTACCGCCTTGAATTTGCCGGAATATCATCCTGCACGCGATATGCAAGATACTTTCTTTTTACAGCAAAATCCGGATTGGTTGCTCAGAACACATACCTCTTCCGTGCAAACAAGATATATGGAAACACATCAACCACCCATCAGAACAATTTCTCCCGGGCGTGTATATCGCAATGAAGATATTTCTGCGCGTTCACATTGCATTTTTCATCAAGTGGAAGGTCTCTATATCGACAAAGGAGTTTCTTTTGCCGATTTGAAACAAACTTTGTTATATTTTACCGAAGAAATGTTCGGAAAATCGAAAATACGTTTGCGTCCGTCATATTTTCCGTTTACGGAACCCAGTGCAGAAGTAGATATTTATTGGGGATTGGAAACAGAGACAGATTATCGAATCACCAAAGGAACCGGATGGTTGGAAATCATGGGCTGTGGAATGGTGGATCCGAATGTGCTCGGCAATATGAAGATTGATGCGGAACAATACTCGGGCTTTGCCTTTGGAATGGGAATTGAAAGAATTGCCATGCTGCTATATCAAATTCCGGATATCAGAATGTTTTATGAAAACGACATGCGTTTTTTGGAACAGTTTAAATCGATTGTCTAATTCGTTTTATCAAAAAAATGATTTGGTATCACATCTCTCAAGTCTCGACAAAACTAAAATTCATTGTCGATTCACAAAATATAACACATTGATTGACAATAAGATATGAAAAAGTTTTTAGTCATAGGGCTTGGAAATCCCGGAACGGAATATAAATATACCCGTCATAATATCGGTTTTTTGATTGCCGACAAACTGGCAGAAAAGCTAAAGACAAATTTTAAAACCGAGCGCTATGGCGATTTGGCGGTAGGAAACTATCGTGGCAAGAGATTTTTTATTTTGAAACCGGCTACATTTATGAATCTTAGCGGTAAAGCCGTTCGTTATTGGTTGGAAAAAGAAAAAATTCTCAAAGAAAATTTGATGATTCTCACCGATGATGTCAATCTGGATTTCGGCATAATTCGCATTCGTCCAAAGGGGAGTGACGGCGGACACAACGGGCTTAAAAGCATACAAGAATTACTCAACACAACACAATATGCACGTTTGCGTTTCGGCATCGGAAAAGATTATCCGCAAGGCGGGCAAGTGGATTATGTATTGGGGCGGTGGACAGAAGAGCAAGTGTCTGAACTCTCTGAATATATTGATCGTGCATCAGATGCCGTCATAGGCTTTGCACAAGAAGGATTGCAACGAACCATGAATAAATTCAATACAAAAAAATGACATCACAGATTGTTTTTTTGATTTTCATCAGCATTATTGTCATCGAATTCTTGGTAGAAAAATATCTGGATTGGCTCAATGCTCGACATTTTAGAGATGTTCCGCCAAAAGAGCTCCAAGACTTATTTGATGCTGATGAATATCGGAAATCTCAAGACTATAAGTTTGAAAATTATCGTTTTTCATTGCTCACATCAATACTCTCACTGATAGGAATTTTGATTTTCTTGTTTTTAAACGGATTTGCTTTTATAGATTATTTGGCTAGGCAATGGACAGAAAATTCACTATTGCAATCGCTGGTTTTTTTTGGAATTTTATTGGTTGCCGGTTCAATTTTGGGTCTGCCGTTTGATTTTTATCACACTTTTGTAATTGAAGAAAAATACGGATTCAATAAATCGACAAAGACATTATTTTTTACAGACCAAATAAAATCCTTGTTTTTGTCAATAATACTCGGAGGGGTTCTCGGGGGCATAATCATTTGGTTTTATCAAAAAACGGAAAAAAATTTTTGGTTCTATGCTTGGGTTTTAGTTGCTGTTTTTTCTGTGTTTATCAATATGTTTTATACTTCACTGATTGTTCCGCTATTCAACAAGTTAAAAGTTTTGGAAGAAGGAAGCCTGAAAAACAAACTCGAGACTTTGGCAAGGAAGACCGATTATAATTTGGATAAAATTTTTGTGATTGACGGCAGTAAACGTTCTTCAAAAGCCAATGCTTATTTTTCCGGTTTTGGTCCGAAAAAGAAAGTAGTGCTGTATGATACGTTGTTGGATGATTTGGAAGAAGATGAAGTCACAGCGGTTTTGGCACATGAAATCGGGCACTACAAGAAAAAACATATTGTCTATAATCTGATATTATCTGTTATCACAACAGGATTTATGCTTTATCTGTTATCAATTTTCATCGACAATAGATTATTGGCAGAAGCTTTGGGAGCAGAAAACCCGTCTTTTCATATCGGAGTGGTTGCTTTTGGATTATTGTTTGCACCAATTTCCTTTTTTTTGGGTTTATTGACCAATTATATCTCCAAAAAATTTGAATATCAAGCAGATGATTTTGCCAAACAATTTCATCATGCCGAATATCTGATTTCAGGATTAAAAAAACTCAGCAAGAAAAATTTAAGTAACTTGACCCCGCATCCGTGGGTTGTGAGAGTGCACTATTCCCATCCCACCTTATATCAACGTATAAAAAATTTAAAAGATGAACAGAAATACTAAAATCTTATTGCTTCAATCTTTATTGGTGTTTGTTGTGATTATTATTGTTTACGGATTGTTGATTCTGCCCAAGAATCCCCCGATACAGAACTATGTTTTGGCAATATTATCCATATTGACCGGTGCACGTTTTTTTATGAAATGGCGATAATTATTGTCAAGTCAAACATATTATTATCATAGCAAGTCTTGTCGATTTTTTTCTTTGCTCTCGACAAAATTCCTTGATACTATTTTCTTTTATTATTGATATAGAAATAAGCTCCCACCAATGCGGCAATAAGCAAAATGCTCAACATCGGGTGTCTGGAAAAGGCATGATAAAAATCCAATAAAATAGTCAGTGCCACTCCGGCAATGGCACCTCCGAAATGGGCTTCATGACCAATGTTGCTGGTTTGACTTTGCGTGCCCATGCTCGTATAGTATAAATAGCCGATGGCAAAGATGATTCCCGGAATTGGAATGGCAAAAAACAGATATAATTTCATCATGGGTTCAAGAGCAATGGCAGAAAATACCACGGCATTCACGGCAGCTGAATTTCCAATGGCGGCATACCAATCGTCATTTTTGTGCAGATGATAAGCCAAATAGTGTCCGAGCAGCAGTCCGCCGAAATAGACCAACAAAAAATTTGTTGTGCCAATATAACTTTCTACATATCCACCAAAAAAATATAGTGTCAGCATATTAAAGAAAAAATGATTCCAATCTGCATGCAGAAAAGCGCCGCTGATCATTCGATAATACTCGCCGCGATTAATACCTCCGACAGAGAATTTGTATTTTTCAAAAAGATGCTGATCTTGAAACCCCATATAGGTAAAGATTGCATTGACGATAATCAAAATAATTGTTGTAGAAAGTCCCATAATCATATTTTAAACCAATTTTTTAATTCTTTTTTTATTTTATCTTGGGGATGAAAAGTTTTATGGATATATTCATGATTGACATATACATAATCATCAAACCATTCCTGATGTTTTGTTGCCAGTTCTTTGATGGCAGAAATGATATAGGCAACTTCTTCATCTGTGGTGGTGGGATGAATGGAAAGCCTGATCCATCCCGGCTTGTTTCTCGTGTCACCTTTTTCAATTTCTTTGACAATTTTTTCAGATTTTTCTTGATCGACACCCAACAAAAGATGTCCGTAAGTTCCGGCACAAGAACAACCGCCACGAGTTTGGATGCCAAATTTATCATTGAGCATTCTTACGCCTAAATGATAATTAAGTCCATCGATTGTGAATGAAATCACACCCAATCTGTCGGTGAATTTATCAGCCAACAGATGAAGATTTTTAATTTTTTTCAATTCCGGCAGAATCTGATTCAAAATTTCATGTTCCCTTTCTTGTATATTTTCTACACCCATAGCCTCTTTGAGTTGAATGGCGAGAGCTGTTTTGATTGCTTGCAAGAAGCCGGGTGTGCCACCGTCTTCGCGTGTTTCGGGGTCGCTGAAATATTTATGTTCTTTCCAAGGATTTGTCCAAACCACCGTTCCGCCTCCGGGATTGTCGGGAATGCGATTGTGATATAGGTTTTTGCTGAAAATCAAAATGCCGCTTGTTCCGGGACCTCCCAAAAACTTATGGGGGGAGAAAAAAATAGCATCCAATTTTTCGTTTTCATTTTTTGGATGCATATCAATTTTTACATAAGGAGCGGAACAGGCAAAATCCACAAAACAAAAGCCTTTGACACGATGAATCATTTTTGCAATTCTGTGATAATCAGGTTGCAAGCCGGTGACATTGGAGCAAGCGGAAACAGATGCTATTTTCAACCGGCGCCTCTCATATTTTCGGATGAGTTGTTCAAAAGCATCATAGTCAATATTTTTTTCATCAATATGAGGAATGATTTCCAAGTCGGCAACGGTTTCCAGCCAAGAGGTTTGGTTGGAGTGATGTTCCATATGTGTCACGAACACAATCGGGCGTTCATTTTCATCAATCTGAATTAGGTTTTTATATTTTTCATGGATTTTCAATCCCATGATGCGTTGCAATTTGTTGATGGCTCCGGTCATGCCGTGTCCGGATTGAATAAAAATGTCGTCATCAGATGCATTGACATGTTTTTTGATAATTTTTTTTGCCTCATGATAAGCCAGTGTCATCACGCTGCCCGTGATGGATGTGTCTGTGTGTGTGTTGGCGACAAAGGGGCCGAAGTCTTCGGCAATTTTTTCTTCAATCGGAGCATATAGTCTGCCACTGGCAGTCCAGTCCGTATAGACAATTGGCATTTTTCCGTAGGCGGAAGTAAAGGTTTTATCAATACCGACAATATTTTTTCTGAATTGTTGGAAATAGCTTTCCAAATTGATTTCTTTGGGTTTCATTACATAATAGATTTGAGTTCTTTGATGGTTTGAGATGCCAAATTATCAGCTTTTTCTTGAGATTTTGCTTCTGTATAGATTCTGATAATGGGTTCTGTATTGGATTTTCTCATTTGCACCCATGAATCTTCAAAATCAACCCGAAGTCCGTCTTGTGTATCCAATTCGGCATTTTTATATTTATCAGCAAAATATTGAATGATTTTATCTAAATTAAAATTTTCTGCAATCTGCATTTTGTTTTTGCTCATATAATATTGCGGATAGGTTTGTTTGATTGCCGATAAGGTTTTTCCTGTTTCTGCCAAAAAAGACAATATCAACGCAATGCCCACTAAAGAGTCTCGACCGGAATGAAGCTTTGGAAAAATCACTCCGCCATTTCCTTCTCCGCCGATAACGGCATGTGTTTTTTTCATTTTTTCAACCACGTTCACTTCACCTGTTTTGGCTTTGCTGTATTGCACACCATATCGGTCTGAGATATCTTTTAAAGCTCTGGATGATGATAAGTTTGAAACCGTGTTGCCTTTGGTCTTGGATAAGACATAATCTGCAGCGGCAACCAAAGTATATTCCTCGCCGAACATTTGACCTTTTTCATCGATAAGCGCCAGTCTGTCCACGTCGGGGTCTACAACAATGCCTAGATCTGCCTTTGATTTTGAGACGAGATTCATAATATCCTGCAAGTTTTTTTCGAGCGGCTCGGGATTATGCGGAAAAATTCCGTTGGGTTCGCAATACATACATTCATAGGCAACGCCAAGAGCATCCAATAACGGAGGAATGGCAATTCCGCCGGTGGAGTTCACAGCGTCAATGGCAAGCTTGAATTTTCTTTTTTTAATGGCTTCTATATTGACTTCGTCTAGTGCCAGAATTTTTTCAATATGTTCATCGATATATCCGTTGTGTTGTTTGATGATTGTTCCCAGACTGTCCACATTGGCATATTCAAAATCATTTTCAGCAATGATGTTCAATAGTTTTTCACCATCTTTTGCCGATAAAAATTCTCCTTTTTCATTGAGTAGTTTCAAGGCATTCCATTGTTTCGGATTGTGGCTTGCCGTCAGAATGATGCCACCGTTTGCTTGCAGTCCGATTACTGCCATTTCAAGGCTTGGAGTTGTTGAAAGTCCTAAATCAATCACGTCAATTCCCAAACCGGAGAGTGTGGCTTGCACCAAAGCTTGAATCATTGGTCCTGAGATGCGCGCATCGCGCCCAACACAAACTTTTAGTTTTTTGTCAGGAAATTTATCTTTCAACCAAGTGCCGTAGGCAGAAGCAAATTGAACGGTATCTAACGGGGTCAGATTGTTGGCAGGCTTCCCGCCAATGGTTCCGCGAATACCTGAAATACTTTTGATTAGACTCATATTTTTATTTTCTAAATTGTAGCACACAAATATAACAACTATTCATGATTATTTCACTAAATTTGTCCAAAAGCATTATCATGAAAACAAGATATTTTATCATTTTCGTTTTGTCAATTTTATTTTGGTCTTGCGCCTCCGATAAATTGCATACGGAAACCTATAGAGAAAAACCAATTTTGGTGGGAAAAGCACATCGGTCTGATTTAAAACAAGCACCATATAATCAATGGTTTGACAAAAATTATCAGGATTATCAGCCTGAAAAAAACAGCATTTCAAAATTGAAACCTTTGATCAATAATTTCAAATTCATCGTTCTGATGGGAACTTGGTGTGGCGATAGTCAAGAGCAGGTGCCCGTTTTTTTCAAGGTTTTAGATGCGGCGGGTTATAAAAACATCAATAGACTGACAATATATACGCTGCCCAGAAAGTATGGGAAAACCGATTTAGGAAAAGCATATCATTTGCAAAGAGTTCCCACAATTATTGTTTATGAAAAAGGAAAAGATATCGGGCGAATTATTGAATATCCCATGCAAAGCATTGAAAGTGATTTGTTGCAAATCATGACAAAAAAAGGCTATCGGCACGAGTTGGAGAAATAGGGGGAAATTTAAAGGAAAAAGGCG